>JANMHD010000191.1:0-2604 GCA_031374985.1 Coleofasciculaceae cyanobacterium OTE_70_metabat_329
CCCAAAAGTAATTTCTATCAGTATATTACCGTCAGTGATTGGATTCAAAATAAACTTACGGAACAGAATTACCCCACCACAGCTCAGACTATTTATCCAGGGGCAGATGTAGACCAGTTTTATCAACCAGATTTACCACCACGAGACAAACTACGCATTGCCTATGCAGGGTTAGTCATGTCCTATAAAGGAGCAGATGTTTTAACAGAAGCCTTGTATTTACTCCATCAAGATGAGGTTGATTTTACCGCGACGATCGCTGGCGGTTCTCTCACCCCAGATTTTGTAGATCTACTCAAAGAATTTATAAATCAAGAAGGACTACAAGATAAGGTCAAATTTACAGGTTTACTCGATCGTCAAGGATTACAAGAACTCTACAAAACCCATAATGTGTGGGTGCTTCCTTCCCGTTTTGATGAACCTTTTAGTATTGGCCTAATTGAAGCAATGGTAGCAGGATTAACTATTATTGCTAGTGATACGGGTGGTTCTCCTGAAGCCTTGAAGCACCAAGAAACCGGCTTAATTTTTGAATCAGAAAATGCCCTAGACTTAGCGGATAATATTTCTTTTCTTACTCTTAATCCTGATCAATGGGAAAGCATCGCTCACCAAGGACAGCAGAAAGCCTTAACAGAGTTTAGTCGTAATAGAACGATCGAGCAAATAGAGATTTTATTATTAGAAATGCATGAGAAAAATCAATAGTTCCAGTTAATCAACTTAAACTTTAATTAGTCAAATTAGTCAAAATGCCGATTAGGCAAATTCCCAAGGTGGCAGGTTTTTTAGTTCCGTTACATTTGCAGGAGTCTTATTTTCTAAATTAAGTGGTAAATAATAGTTAATTTGAGATAGCAAAATTTGCCATTGATCCGCATCTAAGTTCCCAATAAAACTAACCGATGGCTCACCATGATTAACTAGTTCTTCTCGCATTAAAAAATCTATTAATACTCCAGAAAAAACTAAACTAGCATCTTCTTCATTAGTGCCAGTAATATCAACTAGAATGGCTATATTTTTACTTTGAGGGTGGGTGATAATTTTAGCGATCGCCGCCGATAAATCTTCTTGTAAATTTTCTTCTGTTTGTGTCCAGTCAGGGCAGACAAGAATATTAATATCTCTTAGTTCATAATTTAGAGAATCTAATGGCGATCGAACTTCAAGAGCTATTTTCTTGAGAAAGCCGTTAGTACACCAAGTTAGATTATAACCAAAATAATCACAATATTGCTGGTCAATTGTATATTCTGCACCGTAGATAGAAAGAAATTCTTTTAATGCTTGATGAGGACCAATATTATAATTAGCATCTTGAACTAAATCAGAAATAATTCCATCTTCAACAACAATATATTCTCCTATCTCTAGATAAGGATCAAAGAACTCTAAAACAGCTTTACTAGTTTCATAGGCATGATCAGCATCTTCAATTACTAATAAAGGGCGCGGCAAACTCTGCATAAATTCATCACTAAAAGTTTTAGCTAAATCCCGACCATTACCTTGCAGAAAAGATACCCGTGGATGAGAAACATTATCTACTTTGACAATATCTACAGAATATATATGACTATCTAGACCAAAATTATTCACCTGATCAGCAAACCATAGAGCACTGCCCCCTTCCTTGGAACCAATCTCAATAATTGTCTTGGGTTTTACTTGCCATAGAAGTAAAGGATAAATGGCAAAATCAAAGGGGTTTTTGATCATAGGAACTCCTCGATAGGAATAACCCATACTTGCCTGTTGAATGGATAGTAAAGTTTCTCTTGGGAGGCTAGTTGCCCAAGGTCGATCGCTATAGTTTATTTCTATTTGGGATTTTGTTAGAGATTTAGTTAAACTATTAACAATTTCTTGAGACTTCCCATGATGAGGATTTATATCTAATTCCTTTTGTGCCGCTGCCAAGCCTTCTTTGTGTCTCCCCAAATTATAGAAACATATTGATTTTAGATAATTAGCTCCAGCAATATCAATATCTAATTTAGTTAAAGATTCTGCTAAATACATGGCATCAACTAATTGGTTTGTACTCATTAGTTGGAGAATTTGAGCAAGTACTGGAGCCGATTGAATATAATTAGTAGTAGCTAATTGTGAAGAGTTTAAACCACTAACTTGATAGCCTTGAAGATGGTTAGGCAATTGCCAATTTACCTGAGGGTCTGGATGATGTTCTACTGGTTTCACATTGCCGCGCCACGCAACTCCCATGATCTGCATAGTTTGATAAACCATTGTTTGCCAACCTTGAGATTTTAGGTAATCTAAGCCTTGGGAAACATCAGGAGCAGCGAGGTCGTGGAATAAGATTAGGGCATCAGGGGCAGCATACTTGGCACAGGCGATCGCATCTTCTAGGGGGCCTGGTGCTTCATGGTTGCCATCAATAAAAATTAGTGACCATTGTTTATTTTGGTGATTATTTTTTTGAACTAAGCCGATCACTTCCGCAGGGCTAAAACCGGGGACAAGATTCACTCGATCGATCACCCCTGCTTCCTTAAGGGAACTAGTGACACTACCATAAAATTCTTCCCGGCCTAGTAAAGGATCTACCACATCTAAATTCACTCCAGCAAGGGC
>JANMHD010000175.1:0-6994 GCA_031374985.1 Coleofasciculaceae cyanobacterium OTE_70_metabat_329
TTATGAAACGCCCTCCCTCCCAGCAGATTCCGATTCCTTTGCCCCCGATCGCACCCTTGCCAGCCAAATTATTACCCAAGCCACTGAGGTCGATCGTCCCCTATTAACAGAGTATGAATCCAAGCAATTATTAGCTGCCTACGGGATTCCCACGGTTCCCACAGAAATTGCTACTGATGAATCTGAAGCTGTTGCCATTGCCGATCGCTTCGGCTATCCCGTAGTGCTGAAACTACACTCAGAAACCATCACCCATAAAACTGATGTGGGGGGAGTGCGTCTTAATCTCTGCAATGGGGCGGCGGTTGCCCAAGCTTTCACAGACATTGTTACTAAGGTGCATTCACTCTTTCCAGAGGATCCCCAAGCTTTCCTCGGCGTGACGGTGCAACCCATGATTAAGCTGGAGGGCTACGAGTTAATTTTGGGTAGTAGTCTGGATCCCCAGTTTGGAGCCGTGATGTTGTTTGGCATGGGGGGACAGTTGGTGGAGATTTTCCAAGACCGAGCCTTGGCACTGCCGCCCTTAAATACCACCTTGGCTCGGCGGATGATGGAACAAACCAAGATTTATCAAGCCTTGCAGGGAGTCCGGGGGCGGCAGGCGATCGACCTCGATCAACTAGAACAGCTCCTCGTTAACTTTAGTCAACTCATCGTTGAACAGCCGCAAATTCGAGAGATTGATATTAATCCCCTGTTGGTTTCCCCCGAAGGGCTAATTGCCCTAGATGCCCGGGTTGTCCTCCACACCAAGGCAGACCAGGAGCTACGTCCCCCCTTGGCAATTCGTCCCTACCCTAGCCAATACGTCCAGATTTGGCATTCCCGTCAGGGCGATCGCCTGAAAATTCGCCCCATTCGCCCAGAAGATGAACCCCTGATGGTGCAGTTCCATGAAGCCCTATCGGAGGAAAGTGTCTATCTGCGTTATGCCCACACGGTGAAACTAAAGCAGCGCATTGCCCACGAGCGCCTGACCCGAATTTGTTTTATTGACTACGATCGAGAAATGATCCTCGTTGCCGATTATAAAGATACCCAAACCGCAGCCCATGAGATTGTGGCTGTAGCCCGTCTCAGTAAGCTCCACGGCAGCAATGAAGCGGAGTTTGCCCTGATTGTCAGTGATCGCTACCAGCACCAAGGCGTAGGCACAGAGCTAGTCCGGCGGTTGTTGGCAATTGGCAAGGAAGAAAATCTAGAAGCGATCGTCGGCTACGTCCTCACTAGCAACAACAAAATGCAGAGTATATGTCGGCAGTTGGGTTTTCAACTTCATCCAGACCCAGAAACAGGGATGTTAAAAGTAATCTACCCATTAACGCAAAGTCTTGGCTAGCTCCAGACCATAGCACTTACCAAGGGGGCTAGGGTAGGCGATGGACTTAAACCCCTTGTTTCCAGAGATTTCAACACCATAATCTCCTTGTCGGTTGCTATAAATAGTGTAGGGAAAGCTATATTTTCTGTTAGTTTCAGCCTTATGTTCATCCCGATGAAAGCCTTGAGCTTCTACTTAATAAACTTCCAGAGAGGATGAGATTTTCCTTGGTGAGAAATTTTGATTACCTGTTGCTGGAGGCGCTGTTTTTCTGCCTTGGGGAGGCCAAATAAAATATTTCTGGTCTGCCAGACCAGAACTGCCGTAGTCATGGCTACACAAAAAGCAAGGGCAAGACTAGGAATACGGTTGTAGACGATCGCATAACGTACCAAAACCCAAGTAAAATGCTGCTGTCCTAGAATAATTTCTCGCTGTAGGCTCCATAAACTCCAAGGCGCAACTAAGAGCCACAAGAACATCACAAAAGCCCAGCGTCCATAGACAGTTAGTTGATGGAGCTTTTGCATTTGTCGTGCCAATTCTGGGTCAAGAGAACTATTTAGGTCTGACTTGACACTATTCCCCAAAAAATCCTGTGGCTCATCCATAACAATTCCCCTTTAGTGGGATCCTATTACACCTGCTCAGAAGGCTTAATTATTTTAGGTTTACTAGGAGCCACCGGATGCCTTTCCCGCCACCAAGCAAGAAGAGTACTCGCAATGAAAATACTCGAATAAGCTCCTGCAGCAAAACCGATAATCAAGGCTAAGGCAAAATTCTTGAGGGTTTCTCCCCCAAAAAAATAAATGGCAAATAGGGGCAGTATGGCATTAATGCTAGTATTGATCGATCGAGTCATGGTTTGATTCACCGCATCATCTACCACTTGGTCAATATGCTCTTCAGGGTTGAGGGCGATTACCTCCCGGACTCGATCGTAGATCACCACCGTATCATTCACAGAGAAGCCAATAATGGTCAGGATTGCCACCACAAATAAACTGTCTACTTCTATACCAAATACTAAACCCAGTATGGAGAAAATCCCTACTGTAATAAACACATCATGGAAAAGTGCCACAAAGGCAAAAAAGGCATAGTCAAACTGGAATCGGATCGTCAGATATATCAAAATTCCGGCAAAGGAAACAAGGATAGCCAAAGCCCCAGCAATAAAAATCTGTCGTCCTAAGGTCGGGCCTACCGTAGAAATTTGAGTTAATTTAGGGTCAAAAGTGCCTATTTTTTCTGTAAGCACAGTTTGCAGCTTGCTCCGTTGCTCTACATCTAGGGTTTTAGTTCTAATAGTTAAACCCTGTTTTTTATCTCCGATAATCTGAATTGTGCTGCCCCCTAGTCCTTGGTCTTCCATTACCTGCCGGACGGTATTTAGATCAATGGGGCGATCGCAATTATTGGCCACAGTGCAATCTAGTTCTACTTGCAACTTTGTACCCCCAATAAAATCTAAACCCGGACGCAGGGGTGCACCAATATCTGGGCGTGTCCAAGAAATAATCATCGAGGCAATGCCACTGAGAATAATTACAGAGGAAATAATCCACCAGATATTTCGCTGCTTAATCACATTAATTCGCATAATTCTCTCTAACTTACAGCTTTTTAATTAGTTCAATAATTTTTTAGTAAAAATGTCTCCCCCAGCGCGGGGAACCTGCTTACTTTTCTAACGCCACCGCTTTTTGATTTACATTGGGAGCGAAAAGTTCTGGGTTTTGTTTCAGGCTAGGCGTTCCCAAAACTAACAGGAGCATAAAAGTACGAGTACAGGTAATAGCCGTAAACATACTGATTACCACCCCGATCGCCAAGGTCAAGGCAAATCCTTTTACTAAGCCTGTCCCCAGCCAAAATAGGGCTGCACAAGCAATAATTGTAGTGACGTTGCCATCCAGAATGCTAGAAAAAGCTCGATAAAACCCAGATTCTACCGATCGATAAAGAGTCTTGCCATCCTGCAACTCTTCCCTTGTCCGCTCGAAAATCAACACATTGGCATCTACAGCCATGCCAATACTGAGAATAAACCCCGCAATTCCCGGCAGGGTCAGGGTAATTCCTACCAATACCGTCGCCGCATAGGTAAGGATGGCATAAATAATCAAAGCACAGTTGGCAATTAAACCGGGCAGGCGATAATAGATGCCCATAAATATCAATACGAGGAACGTTCCTCCCAGAGCCGCATTCACACTACTATTAATACTATCCTGCCCTAGGCTGGCTCCCACTGTCCGGTTTTCGATAATTTCCACCGGCAGAGGCAATGCCCCGCCCCGTAATTGAACTGATAGTTCATTAGAACTCTGGGCTGTGAAAAACTCACCAAAAATTGTTGCTCCGCCCCCTGTAATTCCTGCTTGAGCAAACTCCGCCCCTACATTGGGGTAACTAATCAGGAAATTATCGAGAAATATGCCAATACTCCGCCCAGTTCCCGCCAAATCTTTGGTGAGATCGGCAAATAGTTTTGCACCCTCATCATCAAAACTGAGGGAAACTTGCCAACCATTGGCAGGAGTAGGTTGAGGTCTGGCATCCCGGAGATTTTTCCCTGTGAATCCGGTAACTTCAAAGAGGTCTTTAATGGCTTCGTTACTACGGTTCAAAGATTCTTGATTTTTTTTCACGGCCTCTGGATCGCCGCTCCCCGTTTTGAGAACCGCTTGCTCTGCTTGGAGTTGTTGCCGGATTTGTAGTTCTATCTGAAACTGTGCTTCTGTACCGGGTTTTTGCTTACGAAATTCTAGCTGGGCTGTCCCCCCTAAAACTCTTTCTGCTTGGGTAGGATCGTTGACCCCCGGCAGCTGGACAGATATCTGGTCATCCCCAGAGGTTTGGACTACTGCCTCTGAAACGCCTAGACCATTAACCCGATTTTCAATGATTTTCAAGACATCTTGCAGCCGTTCAGCCGTAATTTCCCGAATTTTATCAGTGGTTTTGACTTGAATAGTTAGTTGGGAGCCGCCTTGGAGGTCTAGCCCTAAGCGTGGAGGAATTTTGATGATGACAGCGATCGCTACTGCCACCAGAACAATAACGAATACCAATATTGATTTATGTCTTTGCATAATCTTAAAAAATGTAAATATCTATAATTAATCTTCTAACTGTTTCTGAATTATCCCTAGTTTTTGGTGTAATCGCTACATTTCTAGCCCAAATCTTCAGCTATTTAATCCTGACATCTTTAACTTTTAACTTTTATCTTCCTCTTGTTTATGTTTAATCTCTTCTTCTAGAGCTTGGATTTGTTCTCGTCTAGCTTCCATTTCCCATTGTCTGCGTCCTAGGTCTTGGCTTTGAAGGGTTAGCTCTTGGCGCCATTCTTCGACTCGTTCTGCTTCCTGTTGCAGAAGACTAGGAGTGATACCTAAAGTTAGATATTTTTCTACAAAATCTAGCACCCAATTTTTGGCAGACTGGATGCTAGAAATCTCCTGTTGATCATTTTGATCATTGGTTTCTACTAAAACTAATAAGCCTTCGCTCAATCCCCTACTATGGGGGCTAGGCAGAATTTTTTCCTTAGTGGATAGAGTCCAAGAACTTTCGGACTCTTGGGTGGCAAGGATCCGCAGTTCTGGTTCATCGGAAATCTGATTTTGTTGTACTTGCGCCAGGTGTAGCATGGCAAACGGTTGACAATAGGGTTAGGGGTTAACTAAGGGGCGGGAGGCTAGATAGGCGATCGCTCAGAATGGCAGCTTGTTTTTCTGCTTCTTCTAGGGCAGACTTGGTGGCTTGCACCACTTCTGGTTTAGCCTTGTCCACAAAACCAGGATTACTCAAACGGCGGGTCAGAGCATCAATTTCTGATTTAGTTTTGCTGAGGTTCTTTTCTAGCTTAGACTGCAATGCTACTAAATCTACCACACCATCTAGAGGAATCATTACTTGGACTGTACCTACAACTCCAGTTAAAGATTGCTGAGGAAGATGAATTATGGATAAACCAGTCGGCTCTGAGTCTAAGACCTTAGTGGTTGATTGTACCTGTGTTAAAGGCTCTCTACCCATTATCTTAAGCAATAATTGATAAATTGCCCCCAAGCCTAGTAGAGAGATTATGGCTACTAAGAGGATAAAAAACAAAGGTAGTGCGGGTAGAAGTAGCCAGTATTTTGGCTGGGGGTCAAGGGGGCTGGGGGAATTTGGGGGCTGGGGATTTCTTGAGGATAAGGATGGTAGGGTAAGAGCTAAATCTGGATTATTAACCCCAGTAATATTATTGACCTCAGTAATTTCTAAGGTAGAAACCTTGGCTAAATCTTGAATATATATCTGTCCTTGACGTAAGATTTGACATTCCCTAATACTTTCACTACGAAGAATTACCGGAACGCAAATCCCCGGTTTTACATCCCCATCTGCCCGGAGGTTCCGAATAGTCCTGATGGTGTTGATCAGAAGATCAAATTGGCTTTCTAAGTCTGGGTTAATTAAGCCTTGATCTACGGCGGGATAAAGTTCTAAGGATAGAGATTTCTGATCTACTTGAACAAGATTATGCCAAAGTTCTTCGGTGATGTGGGGCATGAAGGGATGGAGTAATTTGAGCATTCCTTCTAATACATGGGCTAAAACTTGTTGGGCTACTTTTTTAGAAGTCGGTTCTGCCTCTGGTTGCAAGCGAGACTTGACTAGCTCGATGTACCAATCACAGAAATCCCCCCAGATAAATTCGTACAAGCCCTTAGCTGCATCTCCAAAACCATAGTTATTGAGTTGTTGGGAGGTCTGTTGGATAGCTTGGTGGTAGCGGGAGAGAATCCAGCGATCGCTCAATTCCAACTTATCTACCTCTGGTAATCCTAACTGGGCTGGAGTTTGTCCCTCTAAGCTGATCATCACGAATCGGGAAGCGTTCCAAATCTTATTAGTAAAATTCCGGGAGGCTTCTACCGAGATAGATTCATCCGTTTTCCGGTTGTATTCAATCCGAATATCCTGCCCCGCTCCGGCTACTTCTTTGATCAGGGTAAATCTGAGAGCATCAGTACCATATTTTTTGATGAGGATGAGGGGGTCTATGCCATTGTTGGCCGACTTGGACATTTTTTTATTATTTTCATCCCGTACCAAGCCATGAATATAAACCGTATCAAAGGGCATTTTACCCGTGAAGTAGGTTCCCATCATGGTCATCCGGGCAACCCAGAAGAAAATAATATCAAATCCGGTAACTAGGGTTGTTGTTGGATAATAAGTAGCTAAATCTTGAGTTTGTTCAGGCCAGCCCATAGTTGAGAAAGGCCACAATCCAGAGGAGAACCATGTATCTAATACATCTGGATCTTGTTCTAGGTGGACTTGATCGCCGAATCTGGCGATCGCTTCTGTTCTTGCCTCTTCCACCGTAGCAGCCACAATGTAGGGAGTCTGATCAGTAATCTCTCCTTCAGTTTCACTCACGACATACCACGCTGGAATCTGATGCCCCCACCATAGCTGCCGGGAAATGCACCAATCCTTGAGGTTAACTAGCCAATCTCGATATACCTTAGTCCAACGCTGAGGCACAAAGGCAGGAGAAGTGTCTTGATCTAGCAATTCTAGAGTTTTATCAGCTAGGGGGCGGATCTTCACAAACCATTGAGTAGACAGCAAGGGTTCTACAGGAACTTTGCCTCGCTCGCT
>JANMHD010000203.1:0-7661 GCA_031374985.1 Coleofasciculaceae cyanobacterium OTE_70_metabat_329
GGAACACTGAAGCGAAAATTAGGTTTAGTATCGTTTCCTAAATTATTGTTAGTTAGTTTAGGTAAAAGTAGAAAACTAATAATTAAAATTAGGGGATATTCTAAGATAGATGTGAATAATAGAGGCGAGGCGATCGCATTAAATATTCCGCCGGCAACTCCACCAGCAGAAATCCATAAATAAAATAAAGTTAGATGATTTGGCTCTGGTCTATCTTTTGCTAATTCTCCATGACAAATATAACCAACAACAAATAAGCCTAAGAGATGTAAAGGGACTAGTAAAGTAATCAGTCGCATGATTTGCAACAGAAAAGAGATGACTAAGGCAGTCAGCAAGGCTGGTAACAAAGGGAGAAGTTTTTGATAATTGAACCAAGGATTTTTGGCAAAAGCTAGAATGAAAGTTATTAAATAAACAATCAGAGGGATTGCCCAGAATAGAGGAACTGCCGCAATATCTGTAGTTATATAAGTAGTAGTACCAAGGAGGAGACTAGCAGGCAAAAATGCTAAAACTAGCCAACGAAATTGCTGGCGGATTGTCGGAATATTTGTAGATTTAGCAGGTTCAATAAGCTCAGTTAATTTAATAAATTTTGGAGTCTCTAGTTTTTGATTAGATAAATTTTGATTAGATAAATTTAAAGATACTTCTCCTCCTAGGGAAGATATCCCTAAACCTACAGCACAAATTGCTATTAATCCTGCTAAAATTCCGTAGCCTCCAGCCCATATATAACTTTGTTGGCTTAAGCTAAAATTAGTTTCTATTAATAGGGGATAACTAATTAAACTAAGCAAACTACCAGCATTACTAGCAGCATAGAGAAAATAGGGATCACTACTTTTAGTTACTAGGGCAAACCAGCGTTGCATTAGGGGGGCAGTAGTGGCGATCGCTAAACTTGGTAGCCCTACAGAAACTAAAAGTAGTGATCCCTATTTTCTCTATGCTGCTAGTAATACTGGTAGTTTGCTTAGTTTAGTTAGTTATCCCTTATTAATAGAAACTAATTTTAGCTTGAGCCAACAAAGTTATCTGTGGGCTGGAGGCTATGGAATTTTAGCAGGCTTAACAGGAATTTGTGCTATAGGTTTAGGAATATCTTCCCTAGATGAAGAAGTATCTTTAAATATATCTAATCAAAAACTAGAGACTCTAAAATTTATCAAATTAACTGGGCTTATTGAACCTGTTAAATCTATAACTATTCCGACAATCCATCAGCAATTTCGTTGGCTAGTTTTAGCATTTTTGCCTGCTAGTCTCCTCCTTGGTACTACTACTTATATAACTACAGATATTGCGGCTGTTCCTCTATTCTGGGCAATCCCTCTGATTGTTTATTTAATAACTTTCATTCTAGCTTTTGCCAAAAATTCTTGGTTTAATCATCAAAAACTCCTCTCACTATTGCCAGCCCTGCTCACTGCTTTAGTCATTTCTTTTCTATTGCAAATTATGCGCCCCATTGCTTTCCTAGTCCCCTTACACCTCTTGGGATTATTTATTGTTGGTTATATTTGTCATGGAGAACTAGCAAAAGATAGACCAGAGCCAAATTATCTAACTTTGTTTTATTAATGGATTTCTCTTGGTGGAGTTGCTGGCGGAATATTTAATGCGATCGCTGCCCCTTTATTATTCACCTCTATTCTAGAATATCCCTTAATTTTAATTATTAGTTTTCTACTTTTACCTAAGCTAACTAACAATGATTTAGAAAATGATAATAAACCTAATTTTCGTTTTAGTGTTCCTATTAGCTTAGGCTTAATTTTAGCAACCCTAGGAATAGGATTTACACCCCGATTTATCTGGTCAGATTGGCTAGGTATTATTCTAGTAATTAGTCTCTGGATCGGAACTTACAAAGCTTTTAATTTAAGTAAAATTCGTCTAGTGGTGGGGTTGTTACTATTTAGTTTAATGGGGCAATTTTCTTTGACAACTATGGGCAAAGTTTTGGTGAGCGATCGGAGCTTTTTTGGAGTCTATCGAGTAGTTAGTCAACAACAGGGAGGGTATTATAGTTTATTTCATGGGACAACTCTCCACGGCAAGCAAAGCCGGGATCCTCAAGGTAAGTTAGAACCGTTAACTTATTTTTCTCGCTCTGGACCGATCGGCCAAGTTTTTAGCTATTTATCTAATAAATCTAGTCCACCTTCTCGGATAGCAGTTCTTGGTCTAGGAGTGGGAACCCTAGCTAGTTATGCTCGATCGGGGGAGGAATGGACTTTTTATGAAATTGATCCTGCTGTAGTCAAGATTGCTACTAATCCCCAATATTTTAGTTTTCTCTCAGATAGCTTAAATAATCCAATTAGTCCAATCAAAAACCAAATTATTCTCGGCGATGGCAGATTGCAATTAGCCAAAGCTCCTGATAATTATTATGATTTATTAGTCATGGATGCCTTTAGTTCTGATGCTATTCCTACCCACTTAGTTACCCTAGAAGCAATACAGCTATACCTCAGAAAACTCAAGGAAAATGGAATTATCGCTATTAATATTTCTAACCGTTTCATTAACCTAGAACCAGTATTAACTAATTTAGCTCAACAACTAAATCTAGTCAGCTATAGCCAGATTGATCGCTCCATAACTCCTCAACAAAAAAGCCGAGGCAAAACCGCTTCCCAATGGATAATTATCGCTAGAAATATAGAATCTTTAGGTACTTTAACTACTGATTCTCGCTGGTATAGTTCTATTACAAGAAATACCAAAACTAATGTTAACTCCACAGTCTGGACTGATGACTTTTCAGATATTTGGCAAGTTCTCAAATTAGATAATTATGACCATGAAGATAGCTTATAAATTAGGTATTAGCTGAGTGTTTATGGGCAAAAAGCACTGTCGCACTGGCAAGTTCTATATTTTTCTCGATCGATAACTCTTTTACAAAGGGCATAGATAAATACTTATCTGCACTATCTATAAGATCAGCCACTTTTAGTTGCATGAAATCTTCTTTTGTTTTTCCCTGAAGACCTTCTGACCAGCTACGTAAAATCCATGTTAAAGACCAAATAGGTAATATACTTTCATAGACAGTTACTTTATCAATAGCAAGGTAATCAACAAACAAGTTTTTTAGTCCTTGGCTCGTCATATTGTAATAATGGTGAGGATAGCCATGAAATGGCTGAAGAAAAGGCACACAACACATAAGACTTCCCCCTGGTTTTAGCACTCTAGAAATTTCTCTTGCACAAGAAAAAGGGTCTTTCACATGTTCTAAAACAGCTAAGGAAAATACAGCATCAAAAGATTCATCAACAAAAGGAAGAGCCTCTCCAACACCTCGAACATCGGTAGTTTCATAATCAGCAATTTCAAAATTAACAACATTATCAAAATATACTGATCTTTTTCCAGCACCACAATCTAAAACTAATCCATTTTCATTCTGTTTGATTATTTCCATCGCATAACCATCGTAGCCGTTGCTACTAATAGCATCAGTATCAATAATATTAAATTGCGATCGCAACTCTTCACTTAAAAAATTATAATAAACTGGGGTCTCAATATAGGGCATATCACTACGAAGTATGGGCTTAATTCTTTCCAGCTTTTTCCTCTTAGCGTCTGCAATAATAGACGGCGAAAATCGGATTCTTCTATTTTCTCTTTTGCCAAAAGCTTCGTAATGAACTCGACCTGACTTTAATGCTCCTTTTCTGACAGCATCTGTAACATCAGGATTAGTCAATAAATATGCGTCTTCATTAAAGTTTTGATCGGTTACTTTTGCTTCAAGAATGTAGGATGCCATTGCTTTTTTTAATTAGTTTGTGAATTTTAGGAGATGGAAAAAGGAGTACCCATTTAGAGTTACTGTATATTTAAGAGAATATTTCTGCTGTCTTAAAGGAGGAAGCATTTTGATCCTTAGCAGATAGGATGGGTTCACCTTGAAGTTGCCAATCTATGGCTAAATCGGGATCATTCCAAAGAATTGCCTGATCGTACTCTGGAGCATAATAATTAGTAGCTTTATACATAACTTCTGCTACTTCTGAAAATACTACAAATCCATGGCCAAAACCGGGAGGAATCCATAGCTGTCGTTTATTGGCAGCACTGAGAACACAGCCGACAGATTTACCAAAAGTAGGCGAGCTCTGGCGTAAATCCACCGCCACATCAAGGATTTCTCCTACTAAAGCCCGGACTAACTTTCCTTGGACTTTTTGTACTTGGTAATGAATTCCCCGGAGGACATTCTTGATCGATCGAGAGTGATTATCCTGCACAAATTCTACATCTAAGCCAGTTTTTTCTTGGAATCTACGATGATTATAACTCTCCATAAAAAAGCCCCGATCATCCCCAAAAACTTGTGGTTCAATAATTAATATTTCTGGAATTGGTGTAGATATAATTTGCATTATGCTTTCCCTAAATTTGCTTGATAATAAATTAAAATAGATTGGGTAGGAGTATCCCCCACATTGCAGAACCCACTGTTATTTTTTTAGAGCTAACCTAGGCTCTTGATAATAAACTCGGCGGTTAATTTCTATATTTACGAGAATTGGTTTCACGAAATCCCAATGGGTGGAAGCTAGAGATAAATTGGGGTTGAAATAAGGATCACCTACTTGTATAAATTTCTGCCATCTAGTGACAAAAAGCAGGGAATCCTTTGGATGGGGATCATTGCCGCTACTCTTACCTCGTGAGTAAGATTCATGGTGAATCAGAGCAGCTTGGGAGCAAAATATTATCCGATATCCAGCCTCTCTGGTACGCAAACACAAATCCACATCCCCAAACCCCACCGCTAGTTTCTCATCAAATCCCCCCACTTGCTCAAAAGCATCCCGCCGCATCAACATACACGCCGCTGTCACTGCTGACATTTCCTTATTCACAAATAATGCCCCCAAATATCCGGGGCAGAGAGTACCATCTGGCTGAGAATCTAACATAAACTTGCCGTAGTGTTCTGCGGCTCCAAACATTCCCACTTCCACCCCAGCATGCTGGATAATAGAGCGATCGGGATATAACAACTTTGCTCCTACAATTCCTACATCTAGCTTTTGCCCCAGCTCTACCATGCGTTCTAACCAATTTTCTTCGATCGCTTCAATGTCATTATTACAAAATAAATAATGAGTATACCTAGAGCCATCTATCTGCGCTACTGCCCAATTATTAATAGCTGAAAAGTTAAATACTCCTTTGTAGTGAAGAACTTGATGTTTACCCACTAGGGATTGAAAATATCGGATAGACTCTGGATGATTAGAATCATGATCAATCAGAATAATATCATAGGCAACATGCTTAATAGTCTGCTGTAAACTATTAATACACTGGCGGACTAATTCCCCACAATTTTTGGTTGGAATGATAATAGCCACTCGTGGTTGAGATTGCAATGTATACCTAACTTGAAAGTAGTTAAAACTTACTCCATCTTCTACCCTAGCTACTTCTTGACAACGATCTAAATGGTCTTGAAGGATTTTTTTAGAAGTATCCATTACTTGCCTAATTCTCTGGGAACCAGTACTAGTGGGATGAATTCGCCATAGATAAAGAACTTCGGGAATATGAACTATAGTTTTTGCCTGTTCTACCGCCCGTAGAATAAGATCATAATCTTGAGAAATTTCTAAGCTAGAATTAAATCCTCCAATTTGCCTTAATAATTCTGTTCTAAAACCAACAAAATGAATAATGTAAGGATGCGATCGCAAATACTCTAAAGAAAACATTGGTCTATAGGTAAAAGTATGAATTTTTCCTTGAGAATTTGTAATTGCCTCATCAGAATAAACTATATCTGGATTATCTACCAAAATAGATTCTGCCACCCGAAATAGAGCCTCTTCAGTAATCAAATCATCATGATCCATTAGCATGACAAACTCCCCAGTCACTAACTCTAGAGCCTTGTTAGAAGCTAGGGCTACACCACTATTTGTGCTTAAAAAATGAACTTTGATCCGTGAATCTTTAGCTGTATATTCCTCAAGTACTTTCCGCACTTGGGTAGACGGAGAGGCATCATCAACAATACATAATTCCCAGTTAGGATATAGCTGTGCTTGTACTGAAGCGATCGCTTCTCTCAACCACTTCTCAGGAGTATTATAAGTAGGAATAATTATAGAGATTTTAGGTTGATAAGCTAACTGATTAATTTTCTTTCTAAGTACGGGAGCCACCCGCCAAGAAAATTTACGCCGACTAGCTAACCAAATAGAATTATTATTCAGGAAATATTCGTAATAGAAATGTCTAGTTTTAGTGTTAATAGAGCTACTAATGGCAGAGATTCCTCCTCGCCGCCAAACCCTATATACTTTTTTCAGTATCCGGGGCATAAATAGTAAAATATCTCTAATTTTTTTCATTAGTTCATTAATTATCGTGGCTTATCACCATTTTTTTGAGAGGTACTATCGTTTATATTTTATATTTTTAGCGAATTGCTGTAATAGCAAAAGATGGCCCATTAGGGTGATTTGGTTGATCATGACCAATTCGTAGATCGCTAAATCCAAAGTACCGCAGGCAATCTAAAATATCTTGGCGAGTCATCCAATTACTAATAGGAGCGTTGCCGCCACAAAAACCAGACCACCCTAAAGCTGATTTATATTCTTGGCAGTAAAGTTGGTGACTAAAACCTTGGTATTCTCCTTCTATTGGTTCACTAAATTTATGGGCTAGATTCGGATTAGCAGAAATTATTTCGTGATCATAGTAGTGAGTCCAAATAAAAATATATTGAGTACAACGGCTGGCTAAAAGAGCAATTAACTCCGCTGGCTTCTGCATATGATATAGCACACCACTGGCTAGACAAATTTCAAAAGGTTTATCTTGTTGTTTTAAGTATTCAATAAAGTCTCCACAGAGAAAATTTGCTTTCTGGAGTTGTAATATTTCTTTGATTACTAAACATTTAAGATAAGAGCGGGTATTCGCATCGATCGATGTAATCGCTGTAGCCCCAAATTTTTCTAGCATATAGGTATGCCCACCTTCAAGAGGTCCCAATTCTAAAACTGATTTTCCGGTAATACCACCAATTTCTTTGATAAACCATTTAATTCGAGGATCATCAAATACTAAAGCTGTTCCTGCTGACAATTTATGGAATGGCGGCGGTAGTTTTGAAGACCATTCTCCCTGAAAAATATCTAGAGCATTTTGAGGATCTGGAGCAGATTTAACATAGCTATCTAAAATAAAAGATGTTATTTCAGGTGGTTGAACGGGGTCAGAGTTTAATAAATCTGGAGATAAACTATGGTTAGTATCAATATTAGCTTTAGCATCAACGGGGGAATTACCAGAAATACGATCAAATATTTTCTGAGGTAAATTGAATATCTTCATATCACTTTCTATATTTTAATTTTATTTATTTTGAATTTTACTTTCCTAACTCTTTTGGATAGTTAATAGTTATACTGGCTGAACATAATCGAAGTCAGCTAAATCTATAAAATCACTATATTCTCATACTATAATCCTCCCGATCGAGGGTTAGGTTGACACTATAACAAGGATCGTAATCAATATATTTTTTCCATTTATAGCGCATATAATTTATCTCCTGCAAAAATCTTGCTTGTTTTTCTGGAGTATTTTCATGCCCCCGGCTCTTTGATTCATGA
>JANMHD010000207.1:0-6784 GCA_031374985.1 Coleofasciculaceae cyanobacterium OTE_70_metabat_329
GAGGGTGCAATTACTTGCACAGGCTCCCCTTCTAGAATAGTGAAGTTCGTCCGCAAAGCCGCATGACGACAGATGATTTCTTGGATACTCTGGTGGAGCGCTGGATAATTGAGTTGTCCTTGGAGCCGGAGAGCAGTGGGAATATTATAAAAGCCACTCTGGGGATTTAGTTGATCCAAAAACCAGAGACTTTCTTGGGCAAAGGATAAAGGTAAATTAGGTTCCCAGTTTACTGACTGAAGGGTTGATGGGGACGATCGTAGCTGTGGTTGCCACAATCGTAGCTGTGGTTGCCCCAATTGCTGATTTTGGTTATGGGTAGTCTCCCTTTCCTGAACCAAGCCTGAGATTGTGGGGGTGGCAAATAAATCTTGCAAAGATAGGATCACTCCCAGTTCTTGCATCCGAGTTATGACCCGAATTGCTGATAAAGAATGTCCTCCTAAATCAAAGAAATTATCATTTACCCCAACTTTTCTTAATTGCAAAACCTCCGCCCAGATTCCAGCGATCGCCTCTTCCAAATCATTACGGGGCGCAAGGTAATTATCTGCTTCTAGGGACAGAAAATCTGGTTTGGGCAAAGCTCGGCGATCGATCTTGCCATTAGGAGTCAGGGGAATTGCGGCCAAGGTTACAAAGGTAGCCGGAACCATATAATCCGGTAATTTCTCTCTTAGGTAGCTCCTTAGGTCAGAGGTAAATACCGGGGGAGAAGAATCTTGCTCATGATATTGGTCATAATTTTGGCTATAACTTTGATTAGAGAGACAGACAAAATATGCCACCAGTTGCGGCTCCCCCGGTATATCCTCCCGGACAATCACCACAGCCTCTTGTACCAGCGAATGACTAGCCAAAACCGCCTCAATTTCTTCTAGCTCAATCCGAAAGCCCCGAATTTTTACTTGATTATCAATCCGTCCCAAATATTCAATATTCCCATCTGGGAGATAACGTACTAGATCACCAGTTTTGTAGAGTCGTTCTCCAAGAAAATCCTCAACAGAGTTGAGCGTTACCCTGAGTTTATCAAGGGAAATAAATTTCTCAGCCGTCAATTCTGGACGATTTAGGTAGCCTCTGGCTAAAACAAGACCTCCAATGTGTAGTTCTCCAGCTACACCATCAGGAACGGGCTGTAAATTTTCATCTAAGATATAAACCTGACAATTTTGGATGGGGCGACCGATCGGCACTTCTCGCTCGCCTTGGCGTTGCAGAGCAATATCGCCTTGGCGTTGGGTGGCAATATCGCTATAGAGAGGATCTGGCACTGAGAGATCATAAAATGTCATTCCCACAGTTGCTTCCGTTGGCCCATAGCCATTAACTAACCGGGGATAGCTCCCTACGTATTCCTGCCATAGTTTTACCTGAGCCGGAATTGCTCGCTCACCACCAATAATAACCAACCGGATCGGGGGCAGGAGGCTGAGCTTTTCTCTAGCAATGGTTGAAATTAATTGATGCCAGTAGGCAGTCGGCAGATCGAGAACAGTAATCTGCCAATCTTGACATCTTTGTAAAAAAGTTGCGATCGTATTCAACATTTCATCGGTTCGCAATACCAAGGTAGCCCCGCAACTCAAGGTAGAAAAAATCTCTTCCACCGCCGTATCAAAGCTGTAGGAAGCAAACTGTAAAACTCTATCTTTTGAGCATAGTTGATATTCTTCGATCGTAACTTGAATATAATTCACCACTGATTGATGCTGGATTAACACTCCTTTTGGTTTTCCTGTGGAGCCGGAAGTATAGATTACGTAGGCTAAATTATTTGATTGCAGATCACTAACAGGATTAGCTAGGCTACAATCTGCAAAAGGCTGGGGATCCGCATCTAGACAGATAATTTGGGCTTGGTGTGGTGGAAGAGACGAGATAAGATGTTTTTGAGTTAGCAGGATTGATAGATGGGCATCAGCTATCATATAACCTAATCTTTCTGAAGGATAGACAGGATCTAGCGGCACATAAGCTCCTCCAGCTTTGAGGATACCTAATAACCCAATCACCATATCCAAAGAACGTTCTACACAAATACCTACTAATACTTCTGGTTTTACTCCCAAAGATTGTAAATAATGGGCTAATTGATTGGCTTTAGTGTTTAATTCTTTATAGGTTAATTCTGTAGCTTCATAAACTACCGCCACAGCATCGGGCGATCGCTCTACTTGGGCCTCAAATAGCTGATGAATAGACTGATTTTGAGCATAGATTCTTTGGGTAGTGTCGAGCAGGAAGGAACTCATGATAAATTCTTTTTTTTGAGATCACTATTTATCTTCTATATTGTGGCCAAATAACCGCAAATTTCACAATAAACCTAGATGCCCCAACAAATATTAAATTGGCAAAATATATTATCTCCATTGATTAATTCTCAATTAGGTAATATTAATCTACCTTTAGAACCGAATAAAGTAGATGTTTGGCAAGCAAATCTAAGTTTAGATCCTTCAGTATTACAAGAGTTACAAAAAACTCTATCTGAGGATGAAAAACATCGAGCCGATCGCTTTTATTTTCCTGAAGATAAAAATTACTATATTGCAGCTAGGGGCATCTTACGGTCTATTTTGTCCCGGTATTTACGTACTAGCCCAGAGTTAATTAAATTCACCTACACTCCCCAGGGCAAACCATATTTAGAACATAATACCAGAGAAAATAGTATCGATTACAAAAATAAATCTATTCAATTTAACTTGTCTCATTCCCAGAACTTAGCTTTGTATGCTGTGGCGGGCGATCGGCCTGTGGGAATTGATCTAGAGTATTGTCGATCGCTGCCAGATGCTCTAGCATTAGCAAAACGTTGGTTTCTGCCTACGGAATATCAAGAACTTCTGGCACAAACTAACCAAGAATTAAATTTCTTCCGCATCTGGACTGCAAAGGAGGCTTATCTGAAAGCAACAGGGGCAGGCTTGCGGGATTTAGCTACCGTAGAAGTTATGATTACTCCAGAAAATTATCTCCAATATAAAACTATTCAGGACAGTAAAGAATTAGCCCAGCAATGGTCTTTATTAGAGCTTAACCCCGCCCCTAATTATGCAGCAGCTATAGCAATATCTCAACCCTACAAAAATCCTTTATAACTAATTTATAAAAAATATTATGAACTACAAAAAACCCTACTCTGCAAATAAATATTCTGTCTCTTCTTTAATTTGAAACAGCCAACAAGTAAACAGGTTCATACCTCAAAGGGATTAGCTTTTCTCCTCTAACTGTCAACATGGCATAAGCCTGACCATACAGATCTGAAAACTCAACTTCAAATGCCTCTCCTTCACCTAGAATATCAATGACAGTACCAACTTGCCCTTGACAAAGCAAAATAGGTGATTCTGTGAGGAAACGAGTTGATCGGATATCTTCTTTGAGGACAACCATTTCATGTAGCTTGATTTTTTCATATTAGCCTCTATATCGAATAGGATAAATGCTGGTTAATTTAGGATAAGTTTCTCCATGATGAATAATCCAAGCACTCAGTATTAAGGACTTGCCAAAATCTGTTTCTAAATCAAAATGACCCAAACAATCGCCCCAACAACTTCTCTCTACGATCGTGACTATTTACAATGGGTTGAAGATATTGCCCATAAGCTTCGTACTAGAGACTTTGACCATTTGGATATTGAAAATTTAATAGAGGAAATTGAAGACTTGGGGAAATCTGAAAAAAAAGAGCTATTAAATCGCTTGACTACCTTATTAGAACATCTGCTCAAGCGACTCTATGTTAATATGCCTCAAGAATTTAGTGGCTGGGAACGCACGATCAGAGAACAACGCCGCCAGATTAAACGATCGATCAAGTTTTCCCCTAGTCTTGCTCTACTTTTTTACCAATTTTTTGACGATGCCTTTGATGATGCCCTTGAGGAAGTTCGCAAAGAAAAAGGCTATAAATCTGTCCAGTTTCCTGATACATGGAATTTTAGCCGTGATATTGATGCTATTTTAAATATTGATTTTTGGGAATAGGTGATATTCCTACTCCTCAATAGGACGAAGCTAACAAATCAACTCTCCTCTTCAATTAACTAAATCTAGTAAGGGCTTGGCAATCCAACTTACCCCAACCTTGAGTTGATGTTCTAGAGTCGGCATCCGGTAGAGGTAGGCCAAACGTCTAACCACATGGGCAAGGTTGCCTTCTAGAGTGATTCCCAAGCCAGCTAAGGTGGCATTATCTTTACCCAAGGTCATCATTTCCCCTAGATTTTGGTAGCGGAAGGGCAGGATTGGTCGATCGCTTAGGTCAGCCCATAAGTTCCAACCTACGTAATCTGCTTGCTGGAAGGCGGCTTGGGCGGTGGTGGGAATCTGTTGCCCACTGGCATCTTTGCAATCAGCTAGATCCCCTAAGGCGTAAATTTCTGGATGATCTAATACTTGTAGGGTGTTAGTAGTAGTTAGTTGCCCCCGATTATTGCGAGGGAGAGGTAAAGATTTGACTACTGCCGCCACTTGGGTTCCCACCGTCCACAGCACTAAATCTGTAGGAATGGTATCAATCTGCCCTTTATAGCTCAGGTCGAGGCTATCGGCCGTAACTTTTGCCACACCAGTTTCTAGGTCGAGCCAGACTTTTTTAGCCTCTAAAGCTTTCTTGGCTGCTTCCCGGTTAAATTCTGGAGAAGTGCGGAGAATTGTATCACCCAGTTCTACAAGCCGGATGCGTCCTCGATCGCCTAATCGATCGGCTAATTTACAAGCTAGTTCCACGCCCGAATAACCACCCCCAATAATTGCTACTCGAATTTTATCTTGGTTTGATTCTTCTAAGATTCTTAGGCGTTCTGCTAGTTGGTACACATGGTTAACAGCCCGAAAAGGTAGGGCGTGTTCTGCTACTCCCGGAGCCATATCTAGGGGAGTTTCTCCCCCCAAGGCGAGGACTAAGCGATCATAATGTAGTTCGCTGATATTACTACTATTTCCCACCGGGCTAAGACGTACCTGTTTATCCATGACATTAATGCCTTCCACCACAGCTTGATGAAAGCGGATTCCAGTATTAGACAGAAGTTCGGCATAGGGTGGGGCAATTTCCCAAGTTTGTAATTCCCCGGTGAGGAGTTCGTAAAGTAAGGGCAGGAAAACAAAGCGATCGTGCTGATCGACTA
Organism: Coleofasciculaceae cyanobacterium OTE_70_metabat_329; assembly: GCA_031374985.1. Taxonomy (GTDB): domain Bacteria; phylum Cyanobacteriota; class Cyanobacteriia; order Cyanobacteriales; family JAAUUE01; genus JAAUUE01. Next base: position 5,151 of record JANMHD010000207.1, read on the forward strand.
AGGTAATTTCTGGTTTAGGAATACCTTGCCAAGGCAGTTGACTCAGGCGGAGAGCGGTGTATAAGCCCCCAAAGCCGCCCCCAAGAATACAAATTTTTTGATTTTGTTCGCTTTGTTGTTCGCTCATAACCTTTTGCCTTCACGATTAACTATCTCATCCTTTACATTGTAACGGATGTTTAAGAATCATCCACGATACTTCACCCTAAACCTCTTGGCGGTTACCATCTTTAATTTAGAAGTCCTGATTGTAAAAAATTATATCCATGATCAAAGCGGGGAATCATTTTACAGTTTAATGCCTGTAATTCATCCACAATATTCGGGATATCAAAATCTTTCGAGTTACGATTTAGAAAACACGCTGTTTGAGGTTTATATTGACGCAAGTGACTGATTACGGAAGCATAAATCAAAGCATCTTGCGCTCCCAAATTGTAGGGAACTTCATAGGCTGCTGCCTCTAAGAGAATTGCAGCAGTAAGCGGAATAATTTCTCCAGTGTGCAAAAGTCTTTCTCGACAATCAATAAATCGCTGTTGCTCCTCAGCATTACTTTGGATTAGTAAACTTGCAATATCTTGGATACTTTTAATTCGGCTTTGATAAGGAATTGTGCGTGAAAGTTGTCGTAATTCAGAATCTAATGATTGCTTTAATTTTCGGCGGCTCTTGGCTTGACGGTTTAACTTTTCGTGGGGTTCGGCTAGACTATAGGCTGGAATAATAAGCTTTGATTGTCCTGTTTGGCAAAGTTCCAAAATCTGCTCACAACTTACCCATTGCTCCTGTTGAAAAGTCAGTTCTAGAATGAAGTTTGTTTCGACATAAATATTCATGCTACAGTCTTATCGATTTTGCCTCCATGTAATGCATCATATAGCCCTGAATTAAATAACCATTGTTGGGATTCATCCATAATTGTTGTCGTACTCTCTCCATAAATAATCTCTCCTAACCAAGAACTAACTATTAACTCTAGGTTTTGTCCACTAATTCGCGCAGATGTGATCCCTGCTCGATCGAAATAGGGTTGAAAAATCGGCGAGGCATCAATTATGTAATTAGGTAGAACTGGGTCTTTTTGCGTCGGAGCATTGATCCATAAATAAAGCTGGTTAGGAAAAACCATGAGGAAAAATGGCGCTTCAGGAAAGATACCATGGGCAAAAATATTTTGCCGAAATTTTGCTGCCCATTCTGGAGATGTATGAAGATTACTTTTGACTTCCACAGCTAAAATAATCTGACCGTGGTGATCCTGAACTAAGAAATCCCAGCTAGAATCCCGATTAGGAGATATTAATTTAGTATTCATAGACAGAAATTAATTAAATCGCTGCTTTGATCCAGTCTTTAATGGTAGCAACTACTTCTACGATCGGGATTTCTTGAGATTTTTTTGTAGATCTGTCGACCACCTCAACTTTCCCCGCTGCTAGTGATCGCCCGGTGACGATGCGGTAGGGGATGCCAATTAGATCTGCATCCTTGAATTTAACTCCTGCCCGTTCATCTCGATCGTCCCATAAAGTTTCCACACCGGCTTGGTTTAGCTCGGTATAAAGTTGCTCTGCCACCTGCATCTGGTTTGCATCAGAAATATTGGGGACACAGATAATGACGTGGTAAGG
>JANMHD010000234.1:0-1576 GCA_031374985.1 Coleofasciculaceae cyanobacterium OTE_70_metabat_329
CGATAGTCCCAGACCTGCTCTACTGAAGGCCAGTTAATATTACTAATGGCTTGGTGTAGTTCCTCCGGGGTTTCTGGATCAACTCCTACCTCAAAGAGAATTTCATAGTCTGGATTGATCCGGGTTGTTAATAAGCCAACACTGATTAATTTGTTGATATAAAAGACGGCAGAATGTCCTAAATAAAAAATTAGAAAATTTCGCAATGGATCAGGATTAGTATAAAAAGTTGCATCCTCCATCAGGGTTTTCATGAGAATTTCTTCTAGTTGCCAAGCGTTGTGAAAATAATCAACAATACCTTGACGATCGCAGCAATCTAATTTTGGAGGCTCCCCAACCGAGAAAATACTCATATTTAAAACTTATGTTTAGAAATTAAAAAACTGCTGTAAGTACAGCTATCAAGAATTGATTGTAGTTCAAGATATCTTTTGAAACTATATTTTGGCGATCGCTATTTTCAGCGCAGAATTTAAAAAAGTCTCGATTTGTTGTCCCTGTTTCTCTACTTCTCCAGACAATTGGCTGGCTCTCAAAACTGCTCCAATCCAATTTTCTGTATGCCAAAAGCCACCACCATCTAAGTCTGGTAAATTGTCTGGCTCTAGAGCAGGATAAGTATATAAATACCAATAAGGATCGCTGTAGTTGTTATCGCCGGGAGACATACCGATCCCTACAACTGGCTCCCCATTTTTGGTATTAGGAAGATCAATCAGCGTGGCGATATCAAAATGATGGGGCCAAATGCGAATCGCCGAAGCTCCGGGGAACTGGGCAGTAATTTTTAGTAAAAGTTGATGGGTAGTGGCATAGTAATTTGTGATCATCTGTCTTGCAGTTTCCTGACCGGGATCAAAAGTATCACCATGGGCGATCGGATGATCGGGAAATTCATTTAGTCCGTAAACTGGCAATTCAATCCGATCAGCATCAGCACCTAGCTTCACAATTTCCTGTTTATGCCAATTTAATACCTCAGCGATCGTTTTTTTGGTTAGGGGAAATGTGGCAATAGTATTACCTTGAGGATCCAAAATAATTGAAGTAAAACTAATAGGATTGAGGGCTACTTGAAAAGGCTGAGTTGCAGGGATTAATGCCCCAATAAATAAGCCTAAATCTGGATGCCATTGCATACTGGTGTGGCTGTAGTCTGCTTGGGGTTCTGCTAGGGAACTACCAACACCAGCAATGAATTGCACTGCTTAATGCAACTGCAATCTACCTTCAATCGATTGGATGCTATCAGGTGCGATCTTAGTCATGATTGTACTTCTCAGGAATAGGAATATTAATCAAAGGTTAAAGAGGAGAAATTTAAAACATTTCATCATGTCTACGAAATACCTGCGCAGAAGGATTAATTGTAGGGGAAATCTTAACCTAAACGTTACCTTTTGTGTTCTGGGCTATTAAAGTCAGTTTTACAACCAGCATTCCAAGCATCTGGTTGATTACCATGAGCAGGAATACCTCCATTATCCTTGAGCAGTCTAGCCATATGCATACAGTTCCAAGCTAGGAAGGTGGTATTTCGATTGGTAAAATCATTCTCCGGCCCTCCAGAACC
>JANMHD010000265.1:0-1783 GCA_031374985.1 Coleofasciculaceae cyanobacterium OTE_70_metabat_329
ATCAGTACCGCCGATCGCGCAATCTACCCCCCTTAGCGATCGATGAACGAATTAGCCAACAGGCCAGGCTACACTCCCAAGCCATGGCCAACGGCAGTGTCAGCTTTAGTCATAATGGTATTGAGCAAAGAGCCGAAGCGATCGCCCAAGCTATTCCTAACCGAGGAACTTCAGAAAATGTTGCCTATAATCAAGGTTACTCTGATCCTGTTGCTCAAGCTCTCCGGGGCTGGATTGCTAGTGAGATACATCGCCATAATTTAGAAGGGCAGTACACCATGACGGGGATCGGTGTGGCTCAAAATAATCGGGGACAGGTTTTCTTTACTCAATTATTCATCCAGAGATGATCCCTCTATAAACGTTGTAAAAGGAGTTATAAATTTATGAAGCAAGTCAAACAATTAACTTGTATTATCGAACGTGAAGGTAACGGATATGTATCGCTCTGTCCTCAAATAGATATTGCTAGTCAAGGAGAATCAGTAGAAGAGGCAAGAAATAATTTAATTGAAGCGATCGAGCTATTCTTTGAAATAGCCAGTCCCAGTGAGATTTTGGCAAGGATGTATTCAGAAATCTATGTGACCCAGATTGAGGTAGCGATTGGGTAAATTACGAATTTTATCTGCAAAAGAAATCTGTCAAATATTGGGTGATCATGGTTTTACAAAAGTTAGGCAGCGAGGAAGCCATATTATTCTACAAAAGAAAAATGATGATTCTACGATTACAATCCCTGTGCCTAATTATTCAGAAGTTAAGATCGGTACACTTCAATCGATAATTAGACAGTCGGGTTTACCCCGATCTTTATTTGAATAGGCTTATGTTAGCCTTGAGTAAAAAGAAACTATAATGACTAATGATAATTTTTCGGTGTGTGAACAGGATTTAAGCGATGCTATTTTAGATCGGTATTTAGCGGCTTCGGAATTGGCGATCGATACGGAGACAATGGGATTATTGCCCCTGCGCGATCGATTATGCTTAGTCCAAATTTGTGACCCTACAGGTTATGTAACGGTGGTGCGAATTGCCCGAAAACAGACGGTAGCCCCAAAACTAAAGCAACTTTTAGAAACAACTAATATTCCCAAAATATTTCATTTTGCTCGATTTGATGTGGCGCAGTTATCCTATCATTTAGATATTCAAGTCCAGCCGATTTTCTGTACTAAAATAGCTAGTAAATTAGCCCGGACTTATACTAATAAACATGGCTTAAAAGACCTGATTCAAGAGTTGTCAAAAGTAGAATTAGATAAAAGTTCTCAAAGCTCTGATTGGGGGAATGCAGAGAATCTTTCAGAAGCACAATTAAGTTACGCTGCTAACGATGTGCGCTATCTGATTCAGGCACGGGAGAAGCTAATTATGATGTTGCAACGGGAAGAGCGCTGGGATTTGGCACAAAAGTGTTTTCAGGTTATCCCGGTAATTGTAGAGTTAGATCTCCTGCAATATCAAGGTATTTTTGAACATTAGAATCACATACTATAAAATCTATGCCTCTTGGTAATGAGCCTCCAAAATTAATTCAACAACGTCTTGCCTACCGGGGCAGAAAATTTGATTTCCAAGTCGATCGCTTGCGCCTACCCAACGGGGTAGAAGGTGATTGGGAATGCATCCACCATCCGGGGGGAGCTTTAGCAATTCCGGTTACGAAAGAAGGAAAGTTAGTTTTGGTAAAGCAATACCGTTTTGCCACTCAGGGCAGGTTGCTGGAATTTCCGGCCGGGACTGTGGAACCTACGGAAGATCCGGCAGAAACTATCCG
>JANMHD010000275.1:0-16070 GCA_031374985.1 Coleofasciculaceae cyanobacterium OTE_70_metabat_329
TTGTGTGTCCTAACTTTTTAACAAACTCCATTACTCCATAGAAATTTATAGAGACTATTAAAAAAACAAATAAAAAAAGAGGCAGTCATCAGAGATCACTGCCAGAATATTTAGAAGAAGTTTTTTCTCAATAGATTAAGAGGCTGTTTGAGAAGTATCTGGCGGTTGAAACCGCACAGAACAAAGTCCAACCTTGCGGACTAAGAAAATCTGCAACCTGCGGAGGCAGGTTTTTCTCCTGTAGCTGCAACTTTAGTTGCCAAGCTACCCTTTTCAGACATCCTCTAAGTATGGGGCTTGAGCTAATGACCCGTCATACTCTTGCCAATTTCGGTAAAGTCTGCCTTTGCGATCGCACTCTCGTAGGTAAACTTTCCTTCACTGATAACAATAATTCGATCGGCTAGTTTTAGCAATTCATCCAAATCTTCACTAACCAAAAGTACCGCTACTCCACGGTTACGGGCATCAAGAATTTGACCATGAATATATTCCACCGCCGCAAAATCCAAACCAAAACAAGGATTAGCCGCAATTAATAATTTAATATCTTTTTCTGAAAGTTCCCGTGCCAAGACAGCTCGTTGGACATTACCCCCAGATAAGTTGGCAATGGGAGTATCAGGGGAGGGAGTTTTGATCTTAAAGGTGGTAATTAAACTTTCTGCCATGCGGCGAATTACCTTCAAAAAGAGAAAAGAGGCTTTAGATTGAGGGGAGCGATCGAAAGTCCGCAGTGCCAAATTTTCTGCCACACTCATGTGGGGAACGCAGGCATTTTTTAGGGGTTCCTCCGGCAGGGAAAATACTTGATGTTGCGCCATTTCTTTTCGGGTAGCAGTATAAATCTTGCCATTCATCCGTACGGATCCCCCAGTGGCCGGCCGTTGCCCCGCCAATACTTCCACCAACTCCCGCTGCCCATTCCCGGAAACCCCAGCAATCCCCACAATTTCTCCACTATAGACAGTTAGATTCACCCCAGCTACAGCTTCTAAACCATTATCCTTGTTGGCATGGATACCTTGAATTTCCATGACGGGCGCTCGATCGGCAAAATTGGTTTTCTCTACCTGCTTTGGTTCCCGTGCCTCTCCCAGCATCATCTGGGACATATCTGCTATGGAAAGATCTTTGACTAAACCATGGCCAGCAAATTGCCCCTTGCGGAGTACGGTTACTTCATCAACAAAAGCCGTCACCTCTCGGAATTTATGACTAATCATCAACACACTAAGTTTTCCAGCGGTCACTTCTTCTCTAATTAAACCTAAAACTTCATCAGCTTCTTGGGGCGTAAGTACAGAGGTTGGTTCATCCAGAATTAAAATCTTAACTTGGAGATAGAGTTGTTTAATAATTTCTAGCTTTTGTTTTTGTCCAGCGGCTAGTTGGGCAACGGGAATATCTAGGGGAACTTGGAAAGGAGCTTTCTCCATAAATTCCTGTAGTCTTTCCCGTTCCTGTTTCCAGTTAATAATATTGGTGCGATCGACCCGTGAAAGAACTAAATTTTCAGCCACTGTCATGGCTGGCACAGAAGTGAAATGTTGATACACCATACCAATCCCATACTGGTGAGCATCCCTGGGGCTATTGATATTTCTAGATTGTTTATTCACTAAAATATCCCCATGATCTGCATGGTAAAAACCCATGACACACTTAACTAATGTACTCTTCCCCGCTCCATTTTCTCCCAACAGGGCATGGAAAGTTCCGGGCTGGAGATGTAGAGAAACATTATCCAGAGCAGTCATTGTCCCAAATTTCTTAGTCATCTTGATCACTTCCAAGTCTGGTGGCAGGGTAGGATGAATAGAGGGAGAATCTAGGGCGGAGAGAGTATTGGTCATGGGCGATCGCCTCCTATCTAAGTTTTTGGAAGTTTTTGTCGGCTTCGACGACCCTTAGCCTGCAAAAACGTCTTAATTATGTAAGTCCTAGGTAAGTCCCGCAATAGATTAAATGTGATCGTGATCACGTCTATCGGATAACCATGTCACCAATTGTCCGTGTAAGATGACACTAGGCGTTGTAGCGATTATCACAAATAATGGGGCTGACAGTCACACAAAACTTTAATAGAATCTTACATAATATTTATAGTGAACGAAGCGTAAAAGCCGGTCACTCAAACCCAGTCTTAGCAACAGAAAGTACTCTATTCCCTACCACCATGAACACAACTAACGTAACTTTAACAAATATTGAATCTTTAGTTGAGCAAGTGCTTGTCAGCCGTCAAATTAGCAGCATCCACCAACGACAACTCCAATTAATCTTACTGTACGATTCTGTGAGCAACCAAGAAAAGACTCTAATTGAGCGAGTCTTCTATGGTATCCGCCATAAGTTACTACAGGTAGTAGGCTAGATACTCTAGAATTTTTTATTTAAAATATAAATCTAAAACTTAAATCCACAATTTAAATCTACAATTTATTTCTGCTCTCTGTAAGCAAGCACGACAGTATATTTCAAATATTAAGAAATATACTATTTTTTTGTCAATTTTTAGAGATCAATGAAATTCTTCCTATAGTTAAGTTTGAGGCTTGGACGCAAAAGTGATATACATCACTATAATTCCATTTATTTATCACAGTTAAATTACAAACTAAATCACTACTTATAATCAGGTTTTTTATAAAATTAAACTAAATAACATCATTAGACGACTTTAAATTAAAGCAAAATAACTATATGCAATCTAAGCATTTTTCAATCCACTTTAATCTAGAAGAAACTATTACCAGAGTAATTAGCACTCGACAAATCACTGCTCAGGATAAACAACAACTTAAAATTGCCTTTCTTGGTCGTGAGAGTTTAGCAGAAGATGAGATTACACTAATCGATCGCATTCTCTACGGGGTTCGGCGAGGCATCTTAGAAATAGTCGAATAGTCTTGGAGCCAAAAAGGAATAAATTCCTCTAGCCAATTTAGGCATGACTTGCCATAGAGGGTATGATTTTTAATCTGTTCCTCTCGGTCTTGGGCACCCGGATACTCTAACATTTCTACCCCCAAAGTTAGCCATTTTTCCATTAGTTCAGCAGTTATTTCTGGATGAAATTGCACCCCATAGGCATTGTCGCCATAGCAAAAAGCTTGGGTATTAAAAGTATCCCCGGTAGCTAGTTTTGTTGCTGTGCTAGGAAGTTCTATCCCTTCTTTATGCCAATGATAAACATGGCGAGGGGTACTAAAGTATTTATTTTGTGCTTCTAAAAAATTATTTGAAAAACATTCCGCCGGCTGAATCTGAAAGTAGCCTACTTCCATTACTCCTTCAGGATGGGGCTTAACTTTGCCCCCTAAAGTTCTCGCTAAAAGCTGGGCGCCTAAACATATACCTAAAAAAGGTTTTTTTGTCTCTAGAACGATCGGTAACCAATCCAGTTCTTGGCGAATAAAAGGTAAGGTTTGATCATCATTAGCACTCATAGGCCCACCGAAAACTACTACCGCCTCATGGTGCTCTAGATCAAAGGGGAGGCGATCGCCGTGGGCAGGGCAGCGAATATCTAGATGGTAACCCCGCTCCCGGAGGATATGACCGATCGCCCCGGAACTAGAATGTTTTTGGTGAATTACTATCAGAACTTGTTTTTGAATCATATCGAGAGGTTTGAGAATCACCTTTGCTTTAAGTTGGTGAGGATATCAAGTTTTGAAATATTTTGGAATAACAGAATTACACGGAGAACAAGCAAAGATCATAACCAATCTCTGCTACTAAAAATATTTCATCAACTTTTTTCAGTAATATCTATCACTTTTGCTACAAAAATAACTGATATTACTAGATTAACGTAATTTTTTAGTCAGTATTTCCCCCGCATTGTCAGAAATCTTTACTCTAGTATTACCAAATGACATTAAATTTTGATAGCTTCTTGCCAAGAGGAGAGAGTTAACTTCGTGATTTTTCCTTCTTCTTGGAGATAAATCTGCTCTAGACATTGAAGTAGAGATTGAGAGTAGCTTTCTAAACCCAAGACGCTTAAACTTCTAAGAATCCGAGTAATCCGTAAATGATTATGATTGCCCCAGTGGAGCCAGCACTGTTTACGAACTGGAAAGTTAGGGGCTAGGGAAATTTTGAAATGATCACTACTGATATATTTGCAAGATAGACCATAAAAGTCGAGAATTACTTCTAGAGAAACAGTCAAGCGGGTCTTGAGACCGAAGCTATTTTTGAACCTAGCAATATCTGTGGTAGTCAAAATTGGCGCTTGGGGATGAAACCTGCTGGCTTCTGGCAAGGGAAATAGCCATTGAATATAATCATGGGTGCGCTCTAGAACTTTATAATCCCATTGCCAAATTTGCTCGATCGTCCGCTCTCGATTATCAGTAGTTTTTCCTAGATAAAATTGAACAATTATTGAATCTACATCCATCCGCTCAATCCATGTATCTTTTAAGGCTCTTTACTTCTAATTTAAACAATAATCAGGATGAAGAAATGATTTTTCAATCTTTGGGTGAATTTTCTAGTTTTGATAAAATGCTCTTGTTTTAAAGCCGATACACCCATTAACATAAAGTATACTGTGAAATAGGGTAAGAGTTTTGCATCTCAAAGACTGAAATCTTACAGCTTTTATAGAGCGGTCAACTCCATGGCCCGACTCTATCAGCACATTAATAGATTTTTTCTAGTTTGACCAATTTATCTCTGCATCAGGTGATCATTATTTGCCTTTGATTTTTCTATAGCAGGTGCGATCGCATTTACCAAGTTATATTCCCGCTATTTTGATATGTTGATAATCAAGTAAGTAACTTGTAGTAGGTATACCATGCACCTTTGCATCAATCCTAAATGCTCTTATACTGATGAGCTTAGTAATGTAGAAAATTCTATTTGTCCTCAATGTGGTTCGTTACTACTGCTAGAGGGGCGGTATTGGGTGACGAGCTTAGTCTCAGAAGAAGGTTTTGGAAAAATCTATGAGGTGGACGATCAAGGCACTACAAAATTAATGAAGGTGTTGCTGATTAATGATGTCCAAGGGATATCTCTATTTCAACGAGAGGCAGCAGTATTAAGCCAATTATCCCACCCCGGCATTCCTAAAATTGAGACTGATGGTTATTTTACTATTTTACCAGAGGGGCGACTCTCTCCTCTTCATTGCTTAGTTCTGGAAAAAGTTTCTGGGATAAATCTTCAAGATTGGCTCTCTACTCAACCTCAGCCCTTGAGTCAAATTCAGGCGATCGCTTGGCTAAAATATTTGGTCGAAATTCTTGATCAAGTCCATCATCACCTCTATTTTCATCGGGATCTACAGCCAAGTAATATTATTCTGACCCCGGAAGGCAGATTAGTCATGATCAATTTTGGCTGTGGGCGAGAGATTTTTCATAACTATCTAGTCAAAACAGAAGGAGGTATGGTTCCTACTTTCCAAGATAAGGATTATGGGAATGTTCCCGGCTATACTCCCCCAGAACAAATTCGGGGGCGGGCTGTACCCCAATCCGATTATTTTTCTTTGGGGCGGACTTTTGTTTATTTGCTTACTGGGAAGTCCCCTCAAGATTTTATGGAGGATCCCCGCACGGGGGAATTGCTCTGGCAACATCGATCGCAGCAAATTTCTCCCGGATTTAGTGATGTGATTGATTACCTCATGGCAACTCTGCCGGGGAATCGTCCTCATAATGCCCAAATGATTTTAATGCGCCTATCAACTCTAGATTATGCTCCCCCAGAACCTAGTCGAGACGTGGAAACAAGTTCTTCATCTTCTTCCTCTTCTTCATCGGGAGCTACAGAACTATCTATGGGGAGTGGTCGCTCCACAGAAAGGGCATTACTCCGGGCTAGGGCAGTGAAACGGCGGCAGCAATTTAACTATAGTAATTTATGGCAGCAAAGATCTCGTCAGCAAAAACATATCAGGATACCTAAGGCGATCGCTATTCTTTGTATTACTGGGCTAGTAGCTTCTTTAACTCTGTTATTAATAGGTATGGTTACGGAAACAATTACTCCAGACTGGGTTTACAATTTGGAACGGCAACTGATTTGGCAGAGAGAGGAGGTAGATGGAGGGACGGGGAAGTAAAGGAGGTATAGGGAGGTAAAGAAGGTACGTTGAGAAAGTTTTTCTGCTACCTAGTTAGAAGCGACAGATGGAAGGGGGATTGAAGGGACAGCGGGGGTTGGAGATGGGGTTATTTTGTACAGAAAGATTTTGCATAAAGGAGAGCGATCGCAGGGGACTAATATCCCGGACTTGATTATTATTTAGGTCTAGGAAGGCTAAATTAGCTAGACTCCGCAGGGGATTAAGATCGACAATCTGATTATCGCTGAGTTTTAGGGTGACTAGGTTAGTTAAACTCCTGAGAGGAGAAATACTTCTAATTTGGTTATTACCTAAGGATAATTCCCCTAAGCGAGTCATGCCAGCGAGGGGAGTAATGTCACTAATTTGATTTTCCCCTAAGTAAAGTCCAGTTAAACTAGTTAAGGGTCGTAGGGGGCTAATATCTGTAATCGGGTTGAGGACTAGGGATAGCTCGTTGAGGCGGGTAAGCGATCGCAAGGGAACAAGATTTGTAATCCGGTTATTATCTAGGCGCAAAATATTTAGATTGGGCAGAGATTGTAGCGGTGAGAGATCGCTAATATCATTGCCTGTCAGGTTTAATTCCCGTAAACTACTCAAAGTTATGAACGGGCTAAGGTCAGAAATACTCTGGCCAACTAAGCTAATTTGGCGAGTGCTACCTAATACCTGCCCTGCCCGGTTACAATCTGTTGTATTTGCTTGCAGCAGCAGAGCTTCTACCGTCCGCCTAGTAGCTGTGGATAAACTACTCCTGTTAGCACATAGCTCAGAAAAACTCCGCAGATTTCGAGTTCCAGTTCGTTGGGCAATTGCCCCATCACTCAGGATGAAAATAGGCATCAATACTATCAAGGGCAGCAGAGCAAAAATATTTTTAGGCATAAATAAGCGTAAACTAAAAGACATTTAATTTTCAGGAAGGTTTTATTAGGATCCGTGCGGCAAAACTTTCTCTTTTTTTATAGTATGCGTTTTAAATGATGAACAGCCGAGACATTGATAACTTAATCTTGGGGGAGAACTCCATGCAAAAAGATATCAGCAATACCTTCTGCCATTTCTTGGATAGCTTTGGGAGACGAGCCGGGAGCAATAATAGTTTCATGGCTAAAACCAGCTACAGCAAACATTCCCAAAAATACCTGAGCTACTAACCGGGGATTTGCTCGGCGGTAAACACCCCGATCCATAGCTGTTTGAAAAAATGCCTCGGCGACATCGGTCATTTTATTAATCACTTCCGCTTGAATTTTATCCCGCAAATCTGGATGAAACTGGGCTTCCATAAAACATACTTTCATCATATCGGCACTTTCTTGCATCCGAAACATCCGGCGCCGCATAACTTGGGCGATCGCTTTATAACTGCCCATCTCGCTGAGTTCTGTCAGCAAATCCGTAAGAATTTCAATCCAGCCTTGGGTAGCTACCTCTACCAAAATTGCTTTTTTATTCGGAAAATGACGAAACATAGTTCCTTCAGCAATACCTACTGCTCCAGCTAGATCCTTGGTAGTCGTAGCATCATAGCCTTGACGAGCAAATAGGCGCTGAGCTTCTTTCAAAATGCGCTGTTTCGTTTCCAACTCTGGGGTCAACTGCCGATTAACTATGGCCATAATTTGCTGTAACACCTTAGGGTTAGTGATTAGATATTGTGCAATGAAATCTTCAAGGCTGGGTAGCGATCGTCACAGTTTTTGATAAATCTTCCCTCAAATCTTAGGAGGAGTAGAACCATTGCCGTTTGTCCCCCCCCCTAGATTTTCCCCCATATCGTCCCCTAAGCCCCGTCCCAACATTTCCTTGACCAAATCCTTAGAGCCGTGAGGATCAATAAATAAAATCTTTGAGTTGGTGCTAGTCCCAATCTTCTGGTTAGCATCAATATACATTTGAGCGGCTAGAAATTCCAAAGCTCGTTGGCCATTGGGCTGAGATTGAAGAATTTCCGCAATCTTTTGTAGAGAAGTAGCTACTCCCTCTGCTTCTAAAATATCTGCTTTTTTACGGCTTTGGGCGGCTCTTTCTTGTTCCAATGCTTCCAAAATAGTTTTAGTGGGGGATAAATCTTTAATTTCCACACGAGTTACTTTTACTCCCCAAGCCTCAGTAGCATCATCAAGTTTTCTAGACAATGCTCTGTTGACTGCATCCCTCGAAGAATAGGTCTTATCTAGTTCTAGTTGGCCAATTTCTGCCCTCAAGGTAGTTAATACCAAAGTTTGTACCGATTCTTCAATATTTTCCACCTTATAGAAGGCATTTTCTAGATTGATGATTTGCCAATAGACTACGGCATCAACTTTTAGGGAAACATTATCTTTAGTAATTACCTGCTGGGGTTCAATATCTAGAACCTTCTCCCGGCTTGATTCTTCTACTACAATTTTTTCCAACAGGGGAATCAAAAAATTTAGTCCCGGCTTGAGAGTGCGCTTATATTTGCCCAGCCTTTCTACTAATGCCTCATTACTTTGACTAATAATTTTGGCCGAACTAATGCCATAGCCAAAGATGAATAAGATAAAAGTGACTAAGCCAAAGAAATTGCTCATCGCCCTATTCTCCTGAGTGATCTGCGAATATCCCAACTATACAACAATCTTTGGTTTGACATACTCACTGAGCTAAAGCAACGGTGGTTCTTAAACTCGCATTTAAAATTTCTTGCTTCACAGATTCTTGGCTAGACATTGTTGCCCCCGCCAGACCATCTACCACAAACCTTTTCTGATATGCCATGCCCTAGCGCACTTCGGCTTCGCTCAGTTACAACTTTTGTGGTGATATTTCAGATACTCTAACTTTATCTGTGTAGTTTTGAATACGGAAATGTCGCTGTATTTTTATAGCTAACTTAATAAATATTCTAGGCAACCAAGAAAGAAGGTAGGTAATACTAGTTTTAAGAGATTTACCAAGAATAATTTCTGATTCTTTAATTAACTTCCTAGCTCTAAAAGATTCTCCGATTTGTAATAATTTCATAGCTAGAGCTTGTTTGGTTCCCGCTAGTTTGTATTCCTTGATATGGGTTAGTTCTGGATCAGAAAAATTATAACTATCAAGACAAAATAACTTTGCTGAAAGAAAATGAATATCCTGTTTTAAGCTACTTTGGGCGTTATGAAATCTGTATTCCATGAGATATTCTGGTAAGAAATAGCCCTGAAAATTGGCGATCGCTAACCTGACTAATAAATCAAAATCCTCACACCCATCCGCTTCTGGGCGCATAAATCCTAGATAGTCTAAACAACTTTTCCTAAACAAAGTAGAACCTACTTGCAGACTTTGGTATTGGAGCGTTTCTCTTAGTAGATCAGCAATCACACCTAAAGCTAATTTATCTTTTCCCCAGTGGCTAGAATTAGCCAGAGTAGCAGCTTCATTTCTTTGTCCTTGGAAGTTGATAATCCAATGATTAGTAGAAACAAAAGCTACTGAAAGATTGTTATCTAAAATCTCTACTGTTTTAGCCAAAAATTCTGGGGTGAGGGCATCATCATCATCAAATTTAATAAAATATTCTCCTTTTGCAGCTTGGAAACCTGCTTGCATATTTAGACTACGCCCAATATTACGCTCTTGTTTAAGATAAATAATTTGCGAATTTTGTTGAGAATCTTGCCAGTTTTGCACCAACTCTGAGGTATTATCGATCGAGCCATCATCACAAATAATTAGCTCCCAATCTCTATAGGTTTGAGCCAGCACACTTTCCACTGCATAGGTCAGAAAATGTGATCGATTATAGGTAGGTAAACAAATACTAACTTTGACCATTATTTGATTATTAGTTAAATCTAAGAATAAATGAGATAATTAATGGCAACGAAGGTGGGCATTGCCCACCCTACTTTAAACTAGAAAAATATGGCAGATTTAGTTTTATTTTGGCATCGTCGAGATCTTCGAGTTACGGATAATATAGGTCTAATTGCTGCTAGAAATTTAAGTAATAAACTAGTAGGGTTATTTTGTTTAGACCCTTTAATTCTAAAGCGAGATGATATTGCTCCGGCTAGAGTTAGTTATATGCTGGGTTGCTTGCAGGAATTGCAGCAAAGTTATCAACAATTAGGTAGTGAACTCCTAGTTTTATTTAACCAGCCCCAGATTATTATTCCCCAACTGGCAGATGCTCTTAAGGTGAAAACAGTTTGTTGGAATTTGGACGTAGAACCCTACAGCCGGGAGCGCGATCGCTTAGTTACCGAGGCTCTCCAAGTCAAAGGCATAATTACCCAAACCTACTGGGATCATATCCTTCATCCTCCTGAGGAAATTTATTCTGGTGCTGGTTCTCCCTACACTGTTTATACCCCCTTCTGGAAAAATTGGATTACAAAACCCAAAGCTGCACCTCTGCCCCAGCCCCAGCCTTGCCAAGGATTAACCACCGAAGAAAAGGAATTAGCTACTAGTATTGGGGCAATCCCTCTGCTTACGGCTAAAGATTTGAACTTTGATTGGAGATCGGCACTCTTCCTCCTGCCGGGAGAAGGAGCAGCTTTGGCAAAACTTCAAGAATTTATTAAAACAGGGATTTCCACCTATGGGGAGCAGCGCAACTTCCCGGCAGTTAATGGGACATCACAGCTGAGTGCAGCGTTGAAATTTGGGGCGATCGGCATCCGTACCCTCTGGCAAGCTACCCTAGAAGCAATGAATATTAACGATCCCGCCACAGCCCCCCAGATTCAAACATGGCAGCAGGAGATTGCTTGGCGAGAATTTTATCACCATGCTCTCTACAACTTCCCCCAGTTGGAGCAGGGAGCTTATCGCCAACAGTTTCATGATTTCCCTTGGGAGAATAATCAAGCCCATTTCCAAGCATGGTGCGAGGGCAAAACGGGTTATCCCATAATTGATGCAGCTATGCGCCAGTTAAATGTTACCGGCTGGATGCACAACCGCTGCCGGATGATTGTTGCTAGTTTTTTGACCAAAGATTTAATTATTAATTGGCAATGGGGGGAAAAATATTTTATGCAGAAATTGATTGATGGGGATTTGTCGTCCAATAATGGCGGTTGGCAGTGGAGTGCTTCTAGTGGGATGGATCCTAAGCCTTTAAGGATTTTCAACCCCTATACCCAAGCCAAAAATTATGATCCCCAAGCTGCCTATATCCGTCAGTGGTTACCGGAACTGAAATCCTTAGATACAAAAGATTTACTAAGTGGGAATATCTTGCCTTTGGTGCGATCGACCCGGGGCTATCCTCAACCGATCGTCGATCACCACACTCAACAACAGGAATTTAAGCGCCGCTATGCCTTGACTAAGTAAAGGCGATTTTTTAATCGCCTCCAGTCTAGAGAACTTATGCAAGTCCCCTGATTCTGCCCCACCCTAATGAATTGATAGTTAGTTCTTAAAGCTCTTTCCTAAGAATATTCTGCTAACATTTAGCAATTCTGGCCATATCTAGACAATAATTTAAATGAAACTAGACGATACTAGACAATAATTTAATTACTGATCACACTGATCGACCAATAGTTATCTAGTCGCCGGGACACCTCTAATTTCTACCTGAAAACCCAACCCCAAAATGTCACTGTGAATCCTCAGCCAGATATTCAATCTCTCCTTGATGACATCAATAGCATTCTGTCCCTAGCCAGTGGTAACCGCTTACCTTGGTCTAGAGCTATGCCTGTGGATTTGGCAAAACAGCGCCGGGTGTTGGAGCGGGTACGGGATTATTTACTGCACCAGCAGATAGTGGCAAGCTCTGATATAAGTTCTAATATAAGTTCTGATGGGTCGATCGCTCCCCAGCTTCAGCAGCTAATTAGTCAGCAAGTACGACAGGAATTACAGAATCAGGCTCATGGCCAAAACTTAGAATCTTTGAATGTAGGTATGGGGTTGGAGGCCTTAGAAAGTTGGGGACAATACAGACCTGAGGAGCTAATTTCTAAAAAAACTAGTAGTGGTTTTAGTGATATTCAGCAGCAGGAAATTATGAGTTCCTTTTCTGCTCTAATGCACGGGCTACAGGAGAGTTTGCACCAGCAAATGCAGCAGGCTTTTACTCAGATTAATAGCCAGATTACTCAGATCCGCACTAGCAATCCGCCCTTAGAATCATCTCCAGATTTTTTATCCTCTTTCCCAGTTTCTGCTGATCCTAGTTCTCCAGAAGATTTACCCGGATTGCTATCCGTAAAGGAACGCTGGGAAAAGATGCAGCTACTCCAACAACAATCCGATCAGTTATTACTGGCGATCGATACTAATCAACGCATAATTTTTGAAACTCTCCAACGTCATCTCCAAACCTACCAGCAATCTCTGAGCAACAAATTATCAGGGATGTATCAACTAGGAATGCAGACCGAAGTGGTCTTTACAACTCTAGTCCAGCAATTAGTGCAACAAATGGAGACAGAACTGGCAGTTAGACAAAAATTGGCTTTAGAATCAACTTCTAATTTATCTCCCAACTTAGCTGCCCCAGAGTTATTGCCCAATCAATCTAGTCTTACTCCCGATCTCCTAGACAATATTTCCCTAACTACTACCTCCTTTATCCCCACATCACCTCCCGGACTTAGTTTCTCCCCATCCCCAGAAAGTCTTACAGAAACAGGGTCAAGCTCTCCCCAAGAGGCTAATCAAGACCTGACCAATGAAGGGATGGAAATGAACTGGGATATCTTAGGGCCAATCCCCTTAGAGGCTAATGCCGAAGCAGATATTGATGCGCTGATTAATCTCAATGTGGGTCTAAGTTTAGGGAATGATGGCACTAATCTCCCTGAAGATATTGACGGTATCTTAGCCAGCCTCAATACCCCCTCCGATCCCTTTGCTGCCGACAAAGATACTATTCCTGATGGTGGTGAAGAATTATATACCAGTTTATTCAGTCTAGAGATGGAGGAAAATGATTTGGAATCTGCCCTATTTGGGGAAGAAATTCTAGAATCTGAATCTGCTATTATTTCTAGCCCAGAAGATGTTTCTTGGGAAATTGCTTTGTTTGCCACAGAAGCACCAGAATCAGCAACGATGGCAACTAGTGTAAATAGCTTGGCAGAAACAGAAGAGCCGGAGATAATTCATCAACTAATAGACTTGATTGATCCTGCTAATCGTCCTGAGCTTCCTGTTTCCAGCGTCCCAGAAACTGTCTTGTCAGCCGATGGTGCTGGAGATTTGTCGATCGATTTGGGCTGGGGTTTAGATGCAGAATTAGAGGACGATCGCTACATTCCTGCCCCCTCTGAAGAAAGCCTTTTAGTTCCTCCCCCCCTAGAACCAGAAACAGAAATTTCTCTAGAACAAGATATCTGGTTGCAATTAGACCAAGATTTAGACAGTTTTGAAGCCGGCATTAGCCCACAGCCTAGATTACTATCAGAGGAAACCGAACTAATACTGAGCGAAGTCAGAGTAGAGGATTCACCTGAAGATTTCCCTGAAAATTCATCCCTTACTTCAGAAATAATTCCCCCAGAAAATTTTCTAGATAGTCCCATCTCTGATGAACTTCTTGCGGAAGATTGGCTAGAAGCGGTACCTTTCCAAGGAGAAGATATTGTAGAAATAGAAGATAGTTTAGAATCTGAAATTCTAGAAGTTGTAGAAGTAGAAGAGAACCTAGAGCTTGAAATTCTAGAGGCAGTAATTCCAGAAATTGTAGAGGCTGAAGATAGGGCACATTCTGCAATTTTAGAGGTTGTAGAAGTAAAAGAAATTGTAGAAGCTGCAACTCCGGAGACGATAATTATAGAGTCACGGGTTATAGAATCAACAGGAGAAACTGTCCCTAATTCTCCATCCCCAGAAGCTCCTTCAGTATTATCATTCCCAGATAATGAAGTCAAGGAAGTCTTGGAACTTACCCCTCTACCACCTCCATCTAATTTTACTAGCCTTGACCTAGATGCAGAAGAGTTAGCTTCTTTAGAGGGTATATCCCTAGGAGATGCTCCCCAAAGTGAATCAGCCCTGATTGCTCAATTGTTAATAGACGAAGCCCTAGATCAAGAAATAGCAGCAGTTAACTCTCTAGAGAGATATGTCGAAGCTATTCTTAATCCTGAAGATTCAGATTTAATAGAATTACTTTCTGAGGAATCCTTTGATAGAACTGATCTAGAAAATGCAGCAGAAGGATTATTTGTTGAGGAGTTAGGGGAATTTCCTTCTCTACGATTGTCCCTATCTCCTAACAGATTAATTAGATCCGAAGATGATACCCTAACAGAAGTTCCTCATGATGAAGATGAACAGATCAGGAGTAATATTAGAAACCAAAGCTGGCAAAATCAATCTTCTTTGTCAGAATTAAACTTAGAATCAAACTTAGGATCAAACTTAGAATCAGCATCAGAAGTAAGATTTCTGGATAATGGGGAGTTGCTGGTAGAAACTGAAGCAAATATTGAAACTAACTATCCCCTAAATCTGGATGAGTCCGAACTAATGGAAATGGTCTGGAATCAAATACTAGATCGCAATCGGGCGGGGGCAGCAGATTCTAATCATGGAGGAGAAGACGATCGCCCTAATAACCCTAGTCCTATTGAAGAGCAGGAAAATGGGGAGTATTCTTCCCAAGAGGTTTTAGACCTAGAAATTCAGGATGCTCTTAATGATAGCTTTTCAGATTGGGAAAATTCCCCGACCTACGTAGAAAATAATGTAGCAAATAATTTAGGCACTAATTATGAAATGGGAGGATCAACTACGGCAACCACAGCGCAAGCGATCGCTAGCAACTTACCAAACCCAGATCACTACCAAATTCCCCAAGCAAATCCCGTCTCCCTTACAGAAATCAACTCAGCTATGTGGTATTTAGGGATTGATTTTGGGACTACGAGCCTAGGAGCAGTGCTGTTAAACCAAGCCACAGGAGAGTTATACCCTTTGTATTGGCAGCAAGGAGAAGATACAAGTGTAGCCCTAGCTAACTCTAGTCCTGAGCAAAGCCGTAGTAACACCTTACCTATAGGGGTTTATGGAAATCCCCAAAACTCAGAAGAGGTAATGTATCCAGTAGGCCTGGGGGTACCAGAGACCTTAGCCCCTGATCAGATGCTCTGCCAAAACTTTAAGCCCTATCTTGATCTAGGGATTCCCTACTGGACAGAATCGGGCTGGCAACCTATCCTGCGCTTGGCTCAAAACCAGCCCCTAGTGTCTATGCACTGGCTGCAACGGGCTACCCAAGCTTTGTTAAGAGGCTTACACTCTCAGGCTGCGGCTACACAAAAGTTAAGGTCTACAGGTATCACCCCAGAAACTCTGGTACATATTTTAGATTCGATCGCTGGAGTAATTCTCAACTGTCCGATTAATGGTAGTGATGCCTACCGTTGGAATCTGCGAGAGGCTGTGTTAGGAGCGGGGTTAGTCTCTCAACCAGAGCAGGTAGTATTTATTGAAGAGGCGATCGCCCCTTTTTTGGCCAGTTTGCAGATCCGCCACACCAAGGAATCTTCCCCTTCTTTTCCGTGGCGGGGTTATACCCTAGTGATCAACTCTGGAGCCACAGCCACAGAATTTGCTTTAGTGAATTCTACCCAGCCCCAAAACTTTACTCATGGAGACTTTGGCCTATGGAGTTTTCCCTATGCAGGCAATGCTTTTGATCAAGATATCATCTGCCAATTACTCCTGAGTCCGGTGACAAAGATTATGCAAAATATCTATGAAACCGATAAATTGCTTTTAGCTAATGATCTAGAACTGCCCACGGCGGGGGAACTGGAAATTACTAAGCGCCAACGTCTACATTTTTGGCTCCAAAGTTCGGCTTGGGGACAAACCCTGCTCATTGCAGCCCAGAATTTAAAATTACACCTACAAACTAAAACTGAACATCGTCTAGTACTTGGCTCCGATCAGTGGCTTGTTTCTCAACAACAGTATGAAAGCATGGTGGTAATTCCTTTCCTCCAACAACTCAACCAGCAGTTAAATAACTTTCTGAGTATTA
>JANMHD010000298.1:0-5545 GCA_031374985.1 Coleofasciculaceae cyanobacterium OTE_70_metabat_329
GGCAGGCAAGCGATCGAGAATATCTCTGGTAATGAAGGGGTAGAGTAGTCCAGTTTTTTTTACAGTCCAGACTTGCGGCAGTTGCGGATCCGGGAGATATAACTCAACATGATCGATTAATTGATGTTCTAGGAACAGAACCCACTCTACACTTTTATTAGTGTCATTAACTAATGGTAATTTTACCCAGTAAGTTGATGTAGTGAAGCCAAAAGTGGGAGTCTGCCATTTACTGGGAACAAATTTTTGACTAAAGGCGGGACTGCTAATCTCGGTAATTGTCAAGTTTTTATCTGGATCTTCTAGAAATTCTAGATAGGTTCCCAGGGGATAAATTTCTGGGCGATCGGTAACACTTATTATTGGTTTAGTTATGGAGGTTACATTATTACCAATAATGATTGATTGCGGTGTTGTAGTTTGAGGAGAACCAAAAGGTTGCGAGACTGATATGCCCCAAAATAGCAAAATTGTGAGAAATAATAGGAAAGACTGCAAGTAGAAGCGTAATTTCATAAAATGAGAATAGATTAAGCTGTAGTTGCCCACTATTAGCTACAGTAGATATCTTGTGAAATTGCTTATTGGCAAACAATTTACATTCTTAAAAGATATTTATAAGCCTTACTCACTGCTAACAAATTACCTAGGATTTTGAAAATATTACCAGTGATCTGTGCTCGTAAAAATGTTTAAATACGTAAGTCTAGATTTGTTTAAGAAGTCTAGTAAACATCAAAGAAGAATGTATTTTAAAACACTAATTTGATGATTTCCATTATTCAACCCTTTATAATCTACCTTAATTACGATCGTTCTACTCTTTTACTCACTTACTTTTTTATTTTTTCCAATGATTAGACAGCCACTACCATTACAGCCGGGAGATTTATTACGGGCGATCGCCCCCAGTGGAAGTTTACGAGAATTAGATGCTTATCAGCAAGGTTTAGAATTATGGCGATCGCAAGGCTATCGAGTAGAAACAATGGAGCTAAATAATTGGGGTTACTTAGCAGGAAGAGATCAAGAACGTCGTCAACAACTAAAAGAAGCATGGTCAAATCCTGAAGTCCGGGGGATCCTCTGTGTCCGGGGCGGTTACGGCACAGCCCGATTATTAGAGGATTGGCAATGGCCATCTCTAGATCAACCTAAATGGTTAATTGGCTTTTCGGATGTAACAAACCTCCTATGGAGTCTGTACCAGCAAGGCATCGGCAGTGTTCATGGGGCAGTATTAACTACCCTAGGGCAAGAACCCCAGTGGTCGATCGATCGTCTCTTAGCTTTGGTAACTGGGAAAACCCTCGATCCTCTGCAAGGGATAGGCTGGGGCGGCGGCAAAGCTCAGGGATTGCTTTTAGCCGGTAATTTAACCGTAGCAACTCACTTATTAAGAACTCCTTGGCAACCGGATTTCACCGGAATAATTTTGACGCTCGAAGATGTAACTGAGGCTCCTTACCGGATCGATCGCTACCTCACTCAATGGCGGACTAGTGGAGCATTAAATTTAGTCAAAGGTATTGCCCTTGGGCGGTTTAGTCGTTGTGAGGCTCCTGTAGGGATTCCTAGTTGGAGTGTAGAGGAAGTTTTGCGCAATCGCTTAGGAGATTTAGGCATACCTATTGTGTCGGGTTTACCCTTTGGTCATGATGGGGAAAATGCGGCTTTACCTGTAGGTAGTTTGGTGGAACTGGATGGCGATCGAGGCATATTATCCTTTTAATATTGTTACTATAATAACAAAAATAAGTAAAGTAATAACTTTGACAAGACCTAAAAGCTGGACGTTGTAATGACCTATAAAACATAAAGCAACTCCTGACTTTTAGTATCACTATCGACAGCTACCGCCAGATATCCAAAGTTTGAGCGATCGCTGTTATGACCTCCTCAAACAAGACCCCTATTATCCATCTTTGCATTTCAAGAAGGCAGGACAATTTTGGTCGGTACGCATAGGCATACACTATCGGGCGTTAGCTGTTCAGGAAGAAAATGAGGTAGCTTGGTTTTGGATTGGAACCCATGCAGAATACGATCGACTGCTCCGAAGCTAAGAAAAAAACCGTTTCCTCAAGTCGGCAAACCTATAAGTACTTTGATATGATAAATCCTAAGTAATATAACTCTCTAGTTACCATGACCCTTTGCCTTAATCCGGCTTGTAGCACTCGTAATGCTCCCGATGCCCGGTTTTGTATTAAGTGTGGCACAAAATTATTAATTCAAGACCGCTACAAACCCTCAAGAGAACTAGGAAATGGTGCTTTTGGGAAAACCTTCCTTGCTGTAGATTTGGGCAAACCTTCTCAGCCTCAATGTGTGATCAAGCAATTTATTTTCACTTCTCCAAATCCTGCCCTTGTGCAGAAAGCGAAGGATTTATTTTACGGAGAGGCAAAGCAGTTAGAAAAGCTAGGCAACCATGATCAGATTCCTCAGTTATTTGGCTACCACGAACAGGAAAACCGTCTGTACCTGATCCAAGAATTTGTAGATGGGGAAAATCTTCTAGATGAACTAGATAGAGAGGGAGCATTCAGTGAGGCGAAAGTCCGGCAAGTATTGGCAGATTTGTTACCTGTGCTGGAATTTCTCCATAGTCATAAGGTGATCCACCGGGATATCAAACCAGAAAATATTATGCGGCGGCGCAGCGACCAAAAGTTAGTACTAATTGATTTTGGGGCAGTGAAACAAGCTACGGCGACTAGTTTACAGAGAACTGGAACTACTATCGGCAGTCCTGCTTACCAAGCACCGGAACAGGCAAAAGGTTACGAAACTTTTAGTAGCGATATCTATAGTTTTGGGGTAAGTTGTCTCCAGTTATTGACCAATATGGAACCTTTTAATCTCTACGATGCCCATGAGGGAAAATATGTCTGGCGGAACTATCTGCTGAATAAACAAGTACAGGATAGTTTGGGCAAAGTTTTAGATAAAATGACCCAAGGACTAGCAAAACATAGATATAAATCTGCTCAAGAGGTATTACAAGCACTAAATCCCCCAGCCGTCCCAGTTCCAGATCCCCTTAAAGCTCATGATCCTACAAGGTATCGGCAGCTAGAGGCACTGCTGGCGGCAGGGCATTGGGACGTGGCAAGATAGGGAGACAAAGAGGGTGATGTTAGAGGTGGCGAAGAAGGGATACCCAGATGAAGTTGATATTGATAATTTCCCCTGTAAGGATTTGCAAGTAATTAATAGATTGTGGGTGAAACACAGCAATGGACATTTTGGCTTTTCGGTACAGAAACACATCTATCAGAGCTTGGGGGGTATGAGATTATAAGATCAAAAAAAGGGCACTTCCCAAAAAGAGTGAGGGAAGTGTTTGATATCGATACGGAGATTGGGATATATTTGATTGGTCAAGACTGGTGGGATAGTCTCTTCTCTCGCGTCGAGACTTGTATGCTTTAGCACATAAGGGTTGCAGATCTTTTTAAGGATTATTAAACGGTTTTCTTTCACGAAGCCATGCGGGTTCTGGGTTTTCGATACCTGGCACTGCACCCTCCCAGAAGTCCCCCCCCTAGTTTCCGCCTCCTGCATACTACGGCAAAATCTTCCCCGCTATCTTCTGGCTGTAGCAATTGGCAAAAATAAACTTCTCCACTACCGACACAATTTCTGGGTTGCTTGCCTACTATTCATCCCACGGTAAACCCATCTGCCCCGGCGAAGCTTTCTTTGTGGTTCTTTATCTAATAAACCTCATCATGAGAACCAATATTTAGCAACAAAATAATCTCAAGATCAGTTTCAGGTTTTTTCACAAATTCAAACAATATACGATATTTGTAATCTACAGAGCATGACCAAATATCTGATAAATCTCCCATGAGTTTGTGAGTACTTAGACTTGGGTGAAACGGATCATCAGCTAACTGCCTTAAAGCCTTTTCAATGAAGGGTTTTAATTGAGGATTCTTGCGAATTAGACGTTTGAAAGCCCGTAGAGATTTATTAGTCCAATCAATTTTTCTCAACTATCCAACTCCGCCAGAAAATCATCAACAGTCCCAGACCGAAACTTCCCTTCTCGATATTCCTGTTGCGCCTCTCGGACTTCCTGCACAATTTGCTGACGTTGCCGCAGGTTTAAGCGATTATTCAAAACACTTAGTAGTTCTATTTGGTCATCTAACGATAGGGCTTCCACAGCATCAAGAGCTTCTTGAAATAGAGATGTTTTTAAGGTTTGACTCATGGGGTAAGAAAAGTCTAAGAAGTAATTCTGTATTCCTAACTATCCTAAATAGTAACAGTTTCCGGCAAATCTAAGTATTGAGACAGGGGTGGTGACTGGATCCTTTCCGAAGCGATCGCTCCGTCATGTTTTAAAATGGCAAGATCGATAACAAACTGGAATATACAGCCACTCAAATTCAGATCAACGAAATAATTTTAGTTTAACCATAAAAAAACCGTCCATATCTTGCTGATGAGGCAGAATTTCTATCCATCCTTCTGAGTGGTCTCTGAGTAGTTCGACAGGCTCACTGTAAAACTTTGTCGAAGTGTTGATAAAAGGAGCAACTATAGAATCTGTATCGGGAATAACTATTTTCCAATTAGAATGCTTGGCTAAAAAATCTTGGATTACTAACTGGTTCTCGATCGGATTTAAAGTACAAGTAGCATAGACTAATTCTCCCCCCGGCCGCACCCAAGTCGCTGCACTGGCGAGGATTTCCTTTTGGGTTTGATTGAGCTTAGTGATGCGATCAATATTTTGTCGCCAGCGAATATCTGGGTGACGATGCAAAGTTCCCAAGCCGGAGCAAGGAGCATCTACTAGAACTTTATCTGCCCTACCAATAAATTCTGGAAAATCTCGACTATCTCCCGATTGAATTTGAATTGACTTAAGTTGCAATCTAGCGCAATTTTGTTGGAGTTGTAATAATCTTTTGGGGCGATCGCAAGCCCAGATTTCCCCTTGGTCTTGCATTAACTCCGCCATGTGAGTAGTTTTGCCCCCCGGTGCTGCACAGGCATCGATCACTACCTGTCCCGGCTGGGGATTGAGGAGGTGAGTAACTAACTGAGCGCTGGCATCTTGAATCGTCCACCAGCCCTCTATAAAACCGGGTAACTGAGCAATACTGCCGGTGCTGCCTTTTATGCGTAGCCCTTGGGGAAGGTGGGGAATGGGGATAGCGAGAATGCCTACTTGAGCAAAAGCTATCACTACTTCTTCTAGGGTGATTTTTAGGGGATTAACTCGCAGGTCTAAGCTAGGAGTTTGATTAAACCAGTGGCAAAGTTCTGCGGTTGCTGCCTCTCCATAGTTTTCTAGCCATAATTCCACAATCCAGTCAGGGAAACTTTCTAAGATGCTCAAACGATAAACTACCGGTTCCCCCGGAAATTCTACCCCATTCCTGAGGTACTGCCGGAGCAAACCATTTACAAAACTAGCCAGACCCGGCAAGCCATTCTCTTTAGATAATTGCACCGTAGTATTTACTGCTGCCGAATCGGGGATTTGCTTTAAATAGCGTAGTTGATATAAACCCAGATG
>JANMHD010000274.1:0-3454 GCA_031374985.1 Coleofasciculaceae cyanobacterium OTE_70_metabat_329
AACTGCTCTAGGTTGTCCTTACAGTTAGCACAGGTAAGGCAAGAATCGACCATACAACCCACCCCAACTTTATCGCCTTCCTTAAATCTGTTGACATCTTTGCCTACTTTTAGGACTCGACCAACGATTTCGTGCCAGGAACGCAAGGGTAGGTGGTACTGCTCCATTCACTGCGGACGGTGTGCAAATCGGAGTGACACACGCCGCAATATAGAATTTCGATCTGCACATCATGTTTGCCAACTTTTCGACGTTCAAAGCTAAAGGGCGCAAGGGGAGTCGTGGCATTTTGGGCAGCGTAAGCTTTCGTTTGCATTGGTTTTTCTCCTGATTATTTGGATTATTTGTTTGGATAAACTTACTTAAATACTTTGACTAAAGCTGCAAACTGAACTCACGGTTTCCGCTACTGGACACTAAAAAAGCTAATTCTAGACCCTAGCAAGAAGACTGAGCTGTTCCAGTAGTTCCTTCGCGGCTGGCGCAGAAGATGCGGGATTTTGCCCAGTAATTAGCAGTCCATCTTTAACAACGTGGGGCTGCCAGTCAGCTACTTTTGAATAATTCCCACCATTCGTTCGGAGCATGTCTTCGACTAGAAACGGAACAATTTCGGTTAATCCAGATGCTTGCTCCTCCATATTGGTAAAGCCTGTGACCGCCTTACCTTGGACGATGGGAGAGCCGTCGAGACCCTTAACATGAAGGAGTACGCCAGGAGCATGACAAACAAGGGCGACTGGTTTACCTGCGGCTAGCATGAACTCGATAAGATCGATGGAGGATTTGTCTTCCACTAAGTCCCAGAGCGGGCCATGCCCGCCAGGGTAAAATACAGCATCGAAATCGCCAGCGGCAACCTCGCTTAATTTAAGTGTGTGGGCGAGCGCGGATTGGGTTGCGGAATCTGCTTTGAAGCGTTGCGTGTCTTTAGTTTGGGAATCTGGGGTATCGCTCTTAGGATCGAGGGGCGGCTGACCACCAAGCGGCGATGCTAAGGTAACGATCGCACCTGCGTCTTTAAAGGTGTAGTAGGGAGCGGCGAATTCTTCAAGCCAGAAACCAGTTTTTTTACCAGTATTACCAAGCTTATCGTGCGAGGTTAGCACCATTAATATTTTCATTTTGACTCCTTTAATTACTTTGATTTTTTCAACTAACATGAATTCGACGATCGCTTGAAATAGCGCTATTTAAAGGCCTTGACTAAAGCTTCAAACTGAACTCGCAAAGACTTGTCATGAGGGGTAACGGGTGGAATTTGACGATCGATTCCTAAGAATTGATAGACCGCCATCTGAGCAACCCGCACCGAGTATTCAACGGTAAACACAACATCCTCAGGAATTTCGACAAACTGGCTAATCAAGGCGAGGTTTTTCGAGCTATGGGGGATGGGCAATGGTCGATCGCTATGAGATCGCGGCATAAACATACTGGTGATATAGGGCATTCGGCAAGGAATACAGTTTGCAGATGCCACCACATCTAAATCAAATCGCAAATGCCCGCAGAGTTCTTGAAGGATTTCTTCACCATTGCAATCGGACATTGGTTTGGGAACGAAATCACCTACGCGATCGGGGAATAGCGCATAGCCCCAAAAAACCTGAATATCAGCAGGCTGATTGATAAAATGGGGTTGATAGGCAAGAACGATTGACATCATCCACGCAGAGTCCTTAAAGGTAACCAGTCCACCAGTCCCCGCTTCGTTACCACTAAATTCCTCCATCTTGGCAAAGAAAGTAGGATTTTTTAGGGTGACGGTAAAAGATTCCCAGAGAGACTCGGCAATACTGCTATTAAAAACAGAGGGATTGCCAAAATCCGAGTTTTCTGCTGCCAAGCTTTCCCATATTTTCCAACTATTGCAGTCCTGTTTAGTGAGTTTTTGGGGAGGCTGGGTCATGGAGCCTAAACTTGAGGCATCGGTCATAGAGCCATTTTGCAGAAAAACCAAATCGCCATCTTGGACGGCGATCGCTTTATTTGTATTCTGCTGCTGGTACTGAATACCCGTCACCACCAACTTTCCATCGACGGTGTGGCGATCGAGTTCAGTCACCTTAGAATCTAGGAGAAAATGGACATTTTGGGCAATAAGCCAACTCTGCAAGGGCAGAACAAAGGAATCGAACTGGTTATAGATAGTCCGTTTCACCCCACCAAGGGTTTCAATGCGAGAAAACTCCAACATGAAACGATGCAGGTAGCGATTAAATTCTACTGCGCTATGCCAAGGTTGGAAGGCAAAGGTAGTCGACCACATATACCAAAACTCTGTCTGGAAAAATTCTGGAGAAAGCCAATCAGTAATATAGCTAGAACCCAACTCAGCTTCGGTAGCTTGGCTAAGTTTCAGCAAGTCTTGGCGATCGTGCATCGAAAAGCCCATAGAACTCACGGGAACTTTCCCCCGGCGGCTGTCAACTAGACGTGCCATGCAGTTTGACTTGTGTTGTTGATTAAATTCTATAGTTTCAGCAAATACCGTCTTATCGGGAAAATTTAGGGAGGGAATTGATTTATAAAGATCCCAAGTGCATTCATAATTATCTGTCGTCAACATCCTTCCTCCCCGGAGGGAATAACCATCTTCAGGGTTCCCGGCTCCATCCAAACTCCCACCTAGGATGGGTCTTGCTTCAAGGATAGAAATATTCTCCCCCGGAAATCCACCATCACGAATCATGAATGCTGCGGCTGCCATCGAGCCGATTCCCCCACCCAACAGATAGGCTTTTGTTTCCTTATTCATAGCAACTAATCTCCGATTGGCTTGGTTTAATTATGTTCGGACTATGAAACAGAGCTGATAGCTTGACTTAAAATTAGCTAGCCTGGAGTTTGATCAAGGTTTGGGTTCCGGTAGAATCAGTGATAGAAATTGCGATCGCTTCTCCTTGGGCATTTTCTCCGACAGAAACACTTGCGGGTGCATCGATATTGTGGGCGTAGGTCACTTCTTTTTCACCCACCTCGATCGCAAGATTATCTCCTTTACCGGGGCGATCGTAAATCATCGCCAATAAAGGGGAATCTTTAACTAATTCTTCATTACCAAGTTCAGGATTAATAATTTCAATGGAAATATGGCGCCCAGAATTATTAATAGAAAACTGATCAAAAAATTCTCCCCATTGTTTGCTGGGGATAGATTCACTTAAATCAATTGTATTTGTTAATTTACTTGTCATTTTATTTATCTCTTTTGGCTATTTTCAGTTCTGTATCAGTTTTTCTAAGTTGACTCTTTCTAGGTTAGTTTTCCTAGTATTTACTATTTTATAGTGCTTATTTTTTTGGAGTTATCACCACAGATTCGGCATCTAATCTGGCATTAATCGCTTCCAAAGTTGCTTTTTCAGCTTCTTCCATAGTTGCCATAGCTAGAAAAATTGCTGTATTAGCATAGTCTTCAGCTTTATCTGCTCGATGTTCAAGTTTCTTA
>JANMHD010000307.1:0-3230 GCA_031374985.1 Coleofasciculaceae cyanobacterium OTE_70_metabat_329
ACAAAAAAAAGCTAATACACCTACTCTTTTTGCTCAAATTTCACAACCAGATACAAACTATCTTGCCGTTCCTGAAGTTTCGTCTGAGAGAAGAAAGTATATCCCAATTGGTTTTTTAGACGGTAGCATTATTGCTAGTAACAAAATTCAGCTTATTCCAAATGCTACTCCTTATCTTTTTGGTATTCTCACCTCTGAAATGCACATGACTTGGGTTAAATATGTTTGTGGAAGATTAGAAAGTCGCTTTAGCTACTCTAATACGATCGTCTATAATAATTACCCATTTCCTGAAAACATCACAGATAAACAAAAACAAAAAGTTGAAACCACAGCACAAGCAGTTTTAGATACAAGGGCAAAATATCCTGATAGTAGCTTGGCAGATTTGTATGACCCCCTAAGTATGCCCCCCGACTTAGTGAAAGCCCATCAAAACCTAGATAAAGCTGTAGATTTGTGCTATCGTCCCCAGCCCTTTGTCAACGAATTAAACCGGATTGAATTTCTCTTTAACCTCTACGAAACCCTAAGCGCTCCTTTGTTGAAACCAGAAAAGAAAAAACGCACCAGAAAAGCATGATACCCGTGCTATCATGACAAAATATGATTGTCTCCTTCAAAAATCAAGGGACTGAGGATATTTTCAATGGGAAAAACTCTCAGGTAGCAAGAAAAACTTGTCCAGTTTCTATTTGGAAAATTGCAACCCGTAAACTTGACCAACTGAATGCGGCAATTAGTCTCAATGACCTGCGGATTCCACCAAGCAATCGACTAGAAACTCTAGAGGGCGATCGCAGAGGTCAGCATAGTATACGGATTAATGACCAATATCGAATTTGCTTTATCTGGAATAGTAATGGTGCTAATCAAGTAGAAATTATAGATTATCACTGAAATTAAATTAACAACTAATCAGGAGATTAATTAAATATGACCCGTATCCCAAGCGATCGACCACCAACTCATCCGGGAGAAATGTTGTTAGAAGAATTTTTGATCCCTTTAGGACTAACTCAAAAAGATTTGGCATGGGCAATTCATGTTCCCTATCAAAGAATAAATGAAATCATTAATCATCGCCGGGGTATCACTCCTAGCACTGCCCTCCGCCTAGCTAAGTTTTTTTCCACTTCGGCGGAACTCTGGATGAATCTACAACAATGCTGGGATTTATATCATGCTCAACAATCAGAAAAAGACAACTTAAAGACCATTCAACCATTAACAACTCTATCGGCTACTAAATATTGAGTACTAGGTAAATTGTTAAGAATAACGAAAAAATAATTAATAATCAAAATAACAAACTGAGAGAGTATATCAGGATGGAAACTACAATAATTTCTCGCTATGTCACCCGAAACCCAGACATCTTATCCGGTGAACCGATCATTGATGGCACTAGAACCCCAGTCAGAGCGATCGTTGAAAATTGGCGCTTAGGGATCAGACCAGAGGAAATTCCATTGCATCTACCTCATCTAAATCTCGCCCAAATTTTTGATGCCCTGAGCTTTTACTTAGATAACCAATCAGAAATTAATGAATATATTGAACGTAACCATGTTCCTGATGACTTAGTACATCCAATTATCAAAGCTAGATTAAACTAAAAATGACAATTTTCGCCCAAAATTATATTGGGTTTAAAACCCCATTCTTATAGGACGGATTTCTCCAAGTTTTTCTTTGGATTTATTGTCCCAATAACCTAGCCCGGACACTTTCCGCAATTTTTTGACCCAAATATTCAGGAATTAAATTCTCATTCGGCCCTAAAAGGTACAAAATTAATCTTGTCCTGCCCCGCCACACCAAGAGATTTGCATTTACTACCAATAAATCTTCCTGCCAGATAGCATACATCACCTTGTAAAATAATCCCGGTTGATTATCCGCTTCTACTAATAAAGCCGGTAGATGGAAAACTGGATCTACATAAAACTCAGTTTCCACCTGCTCCAACCCCGCATCCAGATTAAATTCCACCGCCAACATTTCTTCCACTTCAAACTTCCCCGCCAGCGCCTCCCGAATTGCCCGACAAACATTTTCAGCAGTCTTATCTGTCAAGGGCTTACTGCCACGAGAAACCACCATCTTGATAAACACCAACATCGGCGGCGTAATCTGCCCATAGAGACTAAGACTATGGATCGTCAACCCATAGGCAGCCAAAACTCCAAAAATATCACTCAATAAAAAAGACTGATTTCGATAGGCAAAATGCAGCGCACTTTTACTGCCTTCCTGTTTGAGTTCAATCACCGCCCGTTTAGTTTGGTACAGGCGATAGGCTAACCTCAGATTTTGCAGTTGAATTTCGCTACTGACAAATTGCTCATAGAATTGAGGGAACGATCGATTGAAGCGCTTTAGGAGTTCCAGTGTTGATGGTTTTAAGCCCGCCGTCATAGTTGCCATAGTTACCCAGTAAGACCTGTCTTCATACACAATTTCCCCTCTAGTTCTAGTTTAGCTAAGATTGTAGCTACCGTAACTGACCCAACTAAGGTCGGACTTTAGGCGGATTAAACCACAACTTATCTCAAGCTGAGTCCTAGAAATTATTTCTCTCATGAAGTAGGCGAACCCTGTGCCTAAATTGTGCCACTTGTAAGTAATAACTATAACGATACTTTTGGAAAACTTCATCGGGATGACCATGGCCAATTGTTGATTTTAAGCTACAATACCCTAGCAGAGCTATTCTCTCAGTACAGCCTCCTGTGGCTCAAGTCAGGAAAGTTGACTGATAGTTAGCAAAAAGTCTTTAAAGTCTTAATTGATCAACCACACCTCATGGCTTTTTGGAAAACTTTATTTAGTGGCTCAGAAACAACAACACCACCCCGTACCTATGATGGGGAAATCGGCATCGCCGGCACTCAAGCCCGCATATTTTTTAGTACCGATCGAGAAATTGATCTCTACGAGCTAGAAGAACTTTGTGATGCGGTTGGTTGGTCACGCCGTCCCCTAAGGAAGGTCAAAAAAGCCATTCAGTTTAGTTTTATGGTCACAACCATGTGGCAACAGCGGGGCAACTCCCGGCGCCTTATTGGTTTTGCGAGGGCTACCTCTGACCATGCCTTCAACGCAACTATCTGGGATGTAGTAGTTCATCCAGACTTCCAAAGCCAAGGCCTAGGTAAAGCCCTGATGAAATATATGCTCAAGAAACTCCGTAGTGAAGATATTAGTAATATCACCCTATTTGCTGA
>JANMHD010000326.1:0-18476 GCA_031374985.1 Coleofasciculaceae cyanobacterium OTE_70_metabat_329
CCAAAGAAAGAATCCTAGACATTTTCTAATTCCTATCTAGTCTATAAAGAGAAATTTAGAGAGTTCCAGATTCCTAAGAATTTTCCCCATTTAAAACGGCAACTAAAATACTCATTAGCTCTCTCAGATCATCAGGTACGCAATATAAATGTAAATCTTGGATTACACTCTTAGTTTGCCGATTTAACACTCCAAATTGCCAAATTTTCCCGATCAATACAGCCCCATAAATATATTTCTGCTCTTGGTCAACAATATGAGCTAAAGCCACCATTTATACTGCTAGTTGCTTGAAGCCACGCTCTAAATTTTCATCTCTTGCTTCAATTACTAAAAATTGATGATTTATCTCACTAGTCGACTTGCTATCAGACTCAATAAAATAATCTAACTCTCCCTTTAGTTGATTATTTATCATTAAATTATAAGCAACCTTCAAATTAGATTTAGTATAGTCGAGCAAATCTATTAAAACAGGCGCAATTAGAAACTCTCGTCTTGCCATTTCATTGTCAAAAGTAATATAGGGCAAGCTCTTAACTAGTCTTTTCTCTAGGGCATCAAGTTCTGGCAAATCACAAATACTTTTAGCAAAAGTCAAAGATCTCATTTCAAAGGAATAACCAAAATAGTTAAGAATTTCTTCTGGGTAAAAGTTTAGTTTGAAATAATCCGAGAAGCTCAAGGATTCTGGTAAATTGATGCTGCGAATCATAATTAGTTTTCCTTCTAATTTTTAGTTCTCAGAAAACACCTAGACAATTGAACTTGGATTAGGCTGGTGAAACTCTATGGAACTGAACAACACTTTCTCGCTGGTTGAGGTGAGAAGTATCGCCATTGAGTTCGATCGACCAATGCTCATGACTACGAACTAGTTTTATCAGGCAGCAGAGAGAGGCATTTACCTGCACAGGAGTACCTAAAATTCCGGTGGTTGCACCCATCACCGAAGCTCCATGACCTACCAAAAGTAAATTGCCAGAAAATTCCTCTGCTAATAATTTGGCCGTCTGACCAGCCCTAGATAAGGCAACTTCACCAGTTTCTGGGTACTGGGGCAAAATCTTTGAGGTATAAGTATTGTCTATCCGAGGAAATTGTTGCTGCAAAAGATGGAAGGGTTGGCGATCGGGCATTCCCGGCATCCACTCAGGATTAAGCCATTCACTCAAGCCAGATTCCAGTTTTAAGGACAAGTCTAGAGCCTCGGCCACTTGGTGAGCGGTTTGGATAGTCCGCAGAAAAGGCGATGCAAAAATATGGGAGATTGGCTCTTTGCTCAGGCGGCGGGCTAATTGTTTTGCTTGGTATAACCCATCCTCTGATAAGGGGGGATCGTAGGGTAACTCTGCTGTCAGAAACCATTCTGGATGAACAAAGTCAAGGCGATTAGCATGGCGGGCAATCCAAATAGTTTTACTCATAATTTTTAGTATAGATTCTGCATTCAATAGCGGCGAAATTTCTTTAGTAATTCTGGATACTTTATTTTTATTGGCTGAACTTTTATGTTTTTTTATGTTTTTTGTAAGACTTTCTCAAATTCTCTAAGATTATTTCTCATTTTGTTTTTTCAGATGTAGTTGTTTTTACCCAATTTGGGCATACTAAGTTTATTAGTATATAAGACTACAAACCAGAACCCTGAAACTTTCTACAGAAATTGGATATTTTTCTCAGAAATGTTACAATGCTCTCAGGAATGTTACAATAGTTAATATATTCTGTAACTACTTAATAATCCATCTCTAAAAACGTCCCCTTTTAAAGACAGTAGCTACTGCTGGGTACTTGTACCTATCCACCGCCCTACCCAGCAACAGCCTAAGTAAAGCAACAAAATAAAACCCAGCCTTACTGTTGGGATAACCTCCACCTCAAATTGAATCTAGGGCTATGAAAACTCCACAAACTTCCACAGATTTAGTTCGGACTTACCTTAAGGAAATTGGGCGAGTTCCCCTGTTGACCCATGAAGAAGAAGTAACCTACGGAAAACAGGTACAACGCCTCCACAACTTACGGCAAGTCAAAAATACCTTATCAGAGCAATTAGAGCGAGAACCAACCTTGCAGGAGTGGTCTACGGCCACTGGATTAAATGAAGCAGACTTAACTCAAATAGTTGATCTGGGAGAATCAGCCAAAAAACGCATGGTAGAGGCAAATCTTCGCCTAGTAGTCTCCGTTGCCAAAAAATATATTAAGCGTAATGTGGAATTATTGGACTTGATCCAAGAAGGGACGATCGGGATGCAACGGGGCGTGGAAAAATTTGATCCTAGTAAAGGTTATCGGTTTTCTACCTACGCCTATTGGTGGATTCGCCAAGCCATTACTAGGGCGATCGCCGAAAAAAGCCGTACCATTCGATTGCCTATTCACATTACTGAAAAACTTAATAAAATTAAAAAAGCCCAACGCCAACTCTCTCAAGAATTAGGCCGGGCGGCCACTGTGGGTGAACTAGCCGATGAGCTTGAGCTTGAGCCAAAGCAAGTACGGGATTACCTAGAACGCTCCCGTCAACCCTTATCACTAGATTTACGTGTTGGGGAGAACCAAGATACGGAATTGGTAGATTTACTAGAAGATCCCGGCATTACTCCCGAAGATTTTGCCACTAAAACTTCCCTTAGTCTGGATTTAGAAATCCTCTTGGCAGAACTTACTCCCCAACAAAGAGAAGTCCTCTCCTTGAGATTTGGTCTGGGAGATGGTAAGGGTCTAACCTTAGCTAAGATTGGCGATCGCCTCAACATCAGCCGAGAACGTGTCCGGCAGATCGAGCGAGAAGCCTTAACTAAGCTCCGTAAACGCAAATCTGACATGCACCAATATATAGCTGCCAGCTAGATGTAGCAGATTGATTACGTTCGCTTCGGCTTCGCTCACTGAACGTAGCCGAACAGATCCTCTGCTTGAAGAAAACTATTGGCACTCTAGAAAATAACCAACTCTTCTTCTTGAGGGCGATTGGTGGGGTTTCCCGTGGAAGGCGTATTAGTAGGTGTGGTGGTATTAATCACCGGCTGAACACCAGTAGCTGGTCTAGGTTGGGGAATGGGTGCTACTGGAACTACTGTGGGAGTCGTAGTAGTAGGAGTTGTGCCAGCAGGATTGCTACTAGTTCTGGGGGAGAGGTTTAACAAAGACTGGGCATCGCTATAGTAATTTGCCCAACGCTCTGGATTAGGACTAGTCCGCCAGTTGGGACGACTAACTTCTAGAGTGAACATGGGCGTAATCGCTCCACCACTTTGCCCGATCGCATTCACTGTGACATCAGTGATTAATACATCTTGATCAAAACTCCGTTGGGCTGCCGCTCTGACTGCGGCTTCTGCACGCCGGAGCATACTTTGATAAGTTTCATTAAACTGGCGAGTGATGGTAATAGTTAGCCGCTCTGTAGCTGCTTGGACTGGGGGAGGAGCGATCGCTCCCGGAACTAACCAGCTCCCGATACCCAAAGCCCATAACCACAAACCACCAGAAGCACTAATAGAGAGAATTGTGTTCTTCAAGAAATTACTGCGACTCTTTGACTGCCTAAACATGGGATTACTCACTAGGGATGGTAGTAGAATATATTTTAATCTAAGCTAATTTTAATTCAGGTTAATTGAAGCCAAGCTATTTATCTAAAACATCTTTCCCCTAGCCCCCCCCAAAAATATGACAAACTACAGTTGCATTGCAGTTGGCATAAATCGCTATCAATATGTGGAACCCCTCAACTATGCCGAAGGGGATGCCCAAGGTTTGGTCAAGCTCTTGACAGAAGAAATGGGAGTGCCAAGGGAAAGATGTATTCTTCTGACAGATGGAAGTCCTGCCGTTGGCGATCGCCCCACTTATCCTGACTACAGTACTCTCTCAGCTTGGCTAGATAATTTAAGAAACATAACAGAGCCTCCAGCTACCTCAACAGATTCTCTCTGGTTTTTCTTCAGTGGTCAGGGAGTACACTGGCAAGGAGAAGACTATCTTTTACCCATTGATAGCAATCTTAGCGACCTACCCTACCGGGGAATTAGTGCCACAACCCTGCTCCAGTCCCTCAAACAGCAAGGAGCAGGCAAAATATTAGTATTCCTAGATATCAATCGCTCTCCCGGTCTAGGGATGGAAACCGCCGCCGGCGAACAATTCAGCCAATTAGCCCAAGAACTAGATATCAGCTTAATTCAGTCAGTTACTAACCAAGAATCTTCCTACGAACGAAGGGAATTGGGTCGGGGCTTATTTACGGCAGCTTTAGGAGAAGCTTTATCTTATCATCGCCAAGATTTAACGCTCCAAAACTTAAGTCAATACCTACTTCAGCGTCTCCCAGAGCTAGGAAACCACCACGGTGTACCCCCACAACATCCTCTAATTCAATTAGCTAAGACGGCCGATCAACAGGAGTTACTCCTGCCCTCAAAAGTTGCGTCTGGGGCTAGAAAGTTGATTCCGGTTCCCGCAGCTTTAGTAGATGATACAAATAACTCAAATAACTCAAATAACTTAAATAACTCAAATAATAATCTGGTTAATCCAGTCCGCTATCGATCGGGGGTAGAATCCCTAGAACCAGCTAGACAAAATACCAAAATCCAACCAGAAGGTACAGCAATTCAGCCTCCTAGTACGAAGATTCAACCAGAAGAGAACAATACCGCCTCTTCTTCATCCTCGAACCAGACTCCTAACCTTCCAGCAAAAAATACTTCTAAAACTACGGTGAAGAAAATGGCAAAACAAGAAGGTGAATCCAACTCAGTCTTACCTTGGATATTAGGAGCTGGGTTACTATTTTTATTAATGATTCTTGGGGTATTTATCCGTAATTTGGGCGCATTTCTAGGAACTGACCAACCCCAAACTACAACTACTCCGAGTCCAAATCTTATTATTGCCAGTCCGTCACCAGTTCCCACAAAGAATAATGGTTCTCCCCAAGCCTCTCCTCAAGCTACTTCCCAAGTTTCCGCTGCTCCATCTCCCGTCACTAACCCCCCTGCCACTCTGCCCACTGTTCAACCTACTATTCAGCCCAGTGCCATTGCCAATGCTTCCCCCAGCAATACCCTTAATCGTCAGCAGAGCAACCAAGCTATTCTCGAAAATGCTAGGGGTTTATTGCAGAGCGATCGGGTTGCCCAGTTTGCCCAAGCAATTAAGGCAGCTAGTCAGGTTCCGGCCGGCGAACCTCTGTATGATCAAGCCCAAGCAGATATTAGCCGTTGGAGTATTGTCATTATGGACATGGCTCATGGACGTGCCAAAGCTGGAGACTGGACAGGGGCGATCGCTACTGCCCAAATTTTGCCTCCGGTGAATCAAAAAATTTATAAAGATGCCCAAATTTGGATTAACCGCTGGCAACAATCTATTCAGCAGCGAGATACCAATTTACAACAGATTCAGAAAGCCAGAAGATTATTACGTCCTAACCAAGCTACTACCTATCGTCAAGCAATTGACACTATTAAATCTATTCCCTCTGGGCAACCAGCTTATGAATTAGTCCAGGAACTAACTAATAACTGGACAACAGAGATATGGCAGATTGCCCAAAGACGAGCTAATAATAATGACTTCTCTGGAGCGATCGCTGCGGCAAATTTATTACCAGAGAATACCTCTATCTTTACCCAGGCTCAACCCATAATTAGTCTTTGGAGACAAGGAAAAAAATCTTCTTAATATCCTGAATTTAATATTTGCCTTAGTACATTTAATTGGCTGTTTACCTGATCTTTAAATTGTAATTTAACTAAATATTTATCTAAGTATTTATCAGGACAATTCAAGACAGTATTATAGCTAATTAATTAAGTGAAAATACGGATAATAGGATGAGGATTTAAACGAAAATCAAAGGCAAAATAATCTATAGATAACAGTTTACCTATGGGGAATAGGCTAGAAATGAACCAGCTTATCATTTCACCTAGACTTTTCTAGTGCTTGATTAGCAAGGCTTTTACCTACTTATTGCCTATAACTATAGAGTGAGAATAATTTTGAGTTATCTGTAAATTATTTTTGCATAAGATTTTCTAATGTCTAGTTCCAGGGGCTCCTTACTCAAGAACTAATTGTTGATGATAAGATATTCCTAGGAAAATGTCAGTAATTTCTCTTAAAGTCTGCTTCATTTTTTAGACTAAATCCATTGTAATTTTAACTTAACCGTTAGTTATAAAGGGGCTTTTCTAGATGTAACTCGGTGTATCTACTACTATTGCTGACCTTAGACTATTTGCAACTACAACTACGTCGTTATTTATCAGGGTTAACCATGCAAACGTTTCATAATTCTAGGAAGTTGGGTTTCTGCACCGAAACCCTCAGTTCTACATATAATCTCTTGTCAACAATTAGGAATATTTCAATCTGTAACTGCTCCCTAGAGCAAGTATCCATTGCCGGTTATTGCCAACGATTTAGGTAGAAGCAAATGATTCAACTAGAAGCAACGAACAGTGTGCAGGATATCTACTGCAAAGGATTATCCTGCCTAAAAGATAGAGACTATCTGGCAGCTTTAGGCTATTTTAATCAGGCTTTAGCTCTAGAGCCTGATAATGTGAATATTTGGGATAAGCATAGTATTACTCTCCGGGAATTGGGACGCTACTATGAGGCAGATGTTTCCAAGAGTAAAGTACATAAGCTTTATTATGATCAGAAAATCCCTAGCCTTCCAGAGGAGGACTTGCCCCTTAGTAATAATTCTTCCTGTGAAGAGAATTCTGAATTTGCCTGTACGATCGATCAAGCTAGCTATTGGGTCGAGGTTGCCCATCGTGCCTACTATAATTTTGATTTTGCCAGTGAAGCTGATGCCTACATGAAAGCATTGGAAATTCAACCAGGTAATCATAAAAACTGGTACAGCTTAGGAATTGCCCTACGGAATCTTAAGTCCTACGATATGGCTATTAATGCTTACCAAAATGCTCTAGAAATTGCTCCAACTTTCCACTTAGCTTGGAATGGTTTAGGAAATACCCTGCGGGATATTCGGGAATATAGTCAAGCTCTAGTAGCCTACAATAAGGCGATCGCTCTAGCTCCAGATTTTCATTATGCTTGGCATGGGATGGGAAACACCCTCCGGGCCAGACAGGAATATGTGTCAGCGATCGAGGCTTACGAAAAA
Source organism: Coleofasciculaceae cyanobacterium OTE_70_metabat_329 (assembly GCA_031374985.1). Classification (GTDB taxonomy): domain Bacteria; phylum Cyanobacteriota; class Cyanobacteriia; order Cyanobacteriales; family JAAUUE01; genus JAAUUE01. Next base: position 7,160 of record JANMHD010000326.1, read on the forward strand.
GCGATTAGAATTGCCCCCCGCTATCATTTATCTTGGTATGGTTTGGGTCACGCCTTCCGGGATTTAGCTTGCCATCGTCAAGCCATATTTGCCTACGAAACAGTGATTAAAATTGCCCCTAATTTTTGGCGGGCTTGGGATGGTAAAGGGGCTGTTCTTGCCTCCTTGGGGGATTACCATGAGGCGATCGACACTTGGCAGCTAGGCATTGATACCCTAGAAACCCATCTGCCTTTGAATCATGAAGGTTGTGGTGAGCTGTACTCTCGGTTGGGTGCTACTCAATATTCTCAAGGTAAAAATCAAGTTTATGGTCTGTCTTACTGGCTAGAAGCAAAGGATAGTTATGGCAAGGCGTTGTACCACTTGGAGCGGGCTAATCTAACTGATCGCTACCAAGAATTATTAGAAAAATATAATCGGCTTAAGCAGCTTTGCCATAGTTCTAAAAGTGCTAAACCAAAGTTATCAAGAGCCTCTTAGGATATTTGATTAAGCTTGCTGGGGGCGGAGAATAAATACAATGATTTTCAGCTATGGGAAGACAGGCTTTTCCTGCAAAACAAAAGGCTTAAGTCCCTTGCTGCCGTCCACAAACTAGAAAAGTGCCGTAAAACACTAACCCTAACTTTTGATTTTTTGAGCATTGCTAATTTGAATTCTCACAGCCACCATGCCGTAACGCTCCTTGAGGGCTGCTTCAATCCGTTCGGCAATTACTGACTCGTAGCCTAGGACTTCGGGATGAAGAATAATGGTCATCTCTATATAAACCGATCGTCCCACAATTCCCTTGGAATAGATTCGAGTACATTGCGTAACGCCTCCTACGGCATGGGCAATTTGGGCTAATTCCTCTGGGGCGATCGCAGTTTGATTCACTAATAAGGGTACTTGCCATTGGAGAATCAACCAAAAATTAACTAAGCTGACTCCTAATAGTAAAATTGTGCTGAGACTATCAGGTAAGTAAATACCTCTAGTCAAGGCTGCTAGACAGCCAATACTTAAGGCAGTAATCCACAAATCATTCAGTAAACAGATGGTTGTAAAGCTAAGAAAGTGGTGACTTTTACTTTTAGTTTGATAGATATTTGCAACTAACAAAAATAAATGACTAATAAAAACAACTCCTAAACATTGCCACAACAGAGGAGTGAGTCTGGGGGGAATGGGAGGAGCAGTTAGCCCTAATAATTGAGATATAGCAATCATTCCTAAAAATAGCCCACCGCAAGAGAGCAAACTCCACAACCCTAAACTGATGATAGTTTCTCTATAGCCATGGCCAATTACTTGGAAACGGCGATAGTCTTGGGGTTTGAGACTATTAAAAAGGCTAAGGATAATACTTAGTTGAGTAACTAAGGTTTGGAGTGTTGCGGCCCCTAAACTGAGTGATCGAGTTGTCCAAGCTACAGCAAACTTTACTGATAAGACCAATAAACTCAGCCATAAGATTCCCAATAAAAACCAGCGACTTGTTGGCAGCCGATTTGCCACCTAATACACCTCCCTGAGTCATGAATCAAAAACTATAGCCAGCTCTACTTCAGTCAGGATATTATTCAGTTAGGACATTATATAGACTTGAGAACAAGAGGCTTAAGCCCCTTGCCTATTCCTACCCTATCCCTATACTATCCTAGGTATGTGAATAGTATAGTACCTTTAAACACCTACTACAGGAGTCACAAAAGTAGAGTATTGATCGCTCCTATCTCTAATTAGGAGATTCATTAGGCGTTTGACTGGGAGTAGGAGAACTGGGAGGAGATTGATCAAGGGTAGGGGAATTAGTTGTAGGAGAATTAGCATTCGGACTATTGCTGTCTGCTTGGGGTTTGGTCTCAGGAGTAAAAGTTATTTCCTGTACTTCTCCTAAATTGCCCAAGGGCTTAGGAGGATTTTCATTAAATGCCACAACCAAAGCTCCCGCATTACCAGCCCGGAGGGAGAGTTTTTGCTGGGCTGTCCAAGTACGTTGGTTGCCTTCATCCAAAACTCCTTCAAACAACATTTTCTCATCTGCTATTACCCTGAGCCAAGATTGAGATTTAAGAGTGACATTGACTACGATCGGTTGAGATGGTTTAGGGCTAGGGCTAGGAATTGTGGCTATTTTGGTATTTGTTGGCGGGGTATTAGTAACTTTTTCTTGAATTGGGGGCAGAGCAATGGGAGCATTATCTTGTTTAGAGTTATCTACAATTGCGGAAAGACTATTAACTGCAATCACCATTAAGACTATATATATGGCATACAGATGCATAGGGCGTAATTGCGTGATCATGGGCAGGAGGAGATTCCATCCCTGATCTTGTTGGAGATGAAGTTGCTTGGTTGGAATGCTATCAGCTAATTTATCTCCATCCAAGCCCAGAAAGTTGGCATATTGCCTGATGATTGCTTGAACATAGATTGGCTCTGGCAATTCCTTAAGATTCCCATTCTCGATCGCAATTAAAAGACCAACCCGAACTAAAGTTTGTGATGCCAATTCTTCTAAGGAAACAGCATTTTGAGTGCGCGCTTCCTTAAGCAAAAAGCCTATTTCTTTAATTTTATTTCCTTGCTGCTCCATCAGATTCATCGCTTGAGAATTTCTGCTCCAAGGATGTCTGGAAATTGGGAACCGTTTAGCAAAGTCGAGAATAGCCGAAAAATACATAGTTAATAAGACTAATTAATCATTAATTGGTTTTGGTTATGGCAGCCCTGTACTTATCTAGGGAGATTATTTGCAAAACTTAATCAGAGTTACCGCTATTTTACATCTCTTGGAGAAATTTAATTTCTTGGCTACTTAAGGGACGATATTTTCCACTAAGTAAAGTAGGTTGATTTGGCAGAGTTAATTGGATATTACCAATGGCTACTCGGTGCAAACTGATTACAGAATACCCTAAGTAGGCAGCAATACGCCGAATTTGCCGATTTTTTCCTTCTCGGATAGTTATTTGCAGCAAGGTTTGGTCTAGCTGTTTTTTTAAGATCTGAATTTGGGCAGGGAGAGTTTGCATCTCTTCTAGGGATATGCCCTGACGCCACTCCTCCAAGCTCCGGGGTGAGGGAATCCCTGTTACCCAAACATGATAAATTTTAGGAATTTCATGGCGGGGATGGGTGAGGCGAAAAGTTAAGTTGCCATCATTGGTAAGGATTAAAGCTCCTGTAGAATAAGCATCTAATCTGCCAACGGGGTGAATCCCCTGATGCGATCGCAAATTCTGGGGCAGGAGGTCTAATACCGTAGTCCGTCCCTGCTCATCTTCACAGGTAGATACCACCCCTAAGGGCTTATTTAGCAACAAATAAATAAACTGGGGGCGCTCTAGGGGCTGGATTAACTGATCATCTACTTCGATACGATCGACCTCTGGATCCGCCTGATCTCCCAAAGAAGCCACCCGTCCATTGAGACGTACCCTTCCCGATCGAATCATATTTTCTGCCCGGCGCCGGGAAGCTATGCCCCACTGGGAGATAATCTTATGTAGTCTGTCCATTTTATATTAATTTTAGAGTAGTCCTAGAGTAAGAGTGTGCCGCGCGACGCGCGGCACACTCTCTTTAAATTATTAATTTTATCCTAAGGAGAAAATCGGTTAGTGAAACAGGAAATTCTTTGTAAGTTATTATCTAAGGCTTTACAGTTATGGCTGCGATCGCAAGTATCCCACGTCAATACTCTAGAGTTAACCATTCATGGCACAAATCAACAACTTCTTTCTGGGGAAATCCCTCAAATAGACCTTTTAGCAAACCAAGCCTTGTACCAAGACCTACACCTGAGCAAAATTAATCTCAAGGGGAAGAATATTAAAATTAATCTCCGGCAAATTCTCCAAGGTAAGCCCATCAAGTTATTAGAGCCAATCCCCTTAAATGGTTCCTTAACCCTCACGGCCTCAGATTTACAAGCATCTCTAACTGCTCCTCTCCTAGCTACAGCCTTAGCAGACCTGCTCCAAACCCTGTTAAAAAATCATCAGGATATCCAAATTCCTCAACAGATTCATTGGCAACAGGTAGCGATATTGCCCTGCAACGCTGAAGCGATATTGCCCTGCAACGCTGACGCGATCGAGACTAATCATCTAAAATTGGTGGGCAGTTACTCCGTAGCTAATTCTTGGCAATCTTCTAGTAAATCTTCTCCAGAAGCTCTGATAGCCCTTAGCCCGCCAGTAATTAATCCAGTAATTGATCCCGATGTTGCACCAGAGATAAAATTGGTGAGCCTCGAAACTGGTTTGACTCTTGCTCAACCTCATCAACTTTGTTTAACTCCTTTAAGTATAAATTTTTCTGATGAGATAGGAACGATCGCTCTAGAAAGTTTCATTTTAGATTTGGGTGAAGATGTAGCAATTCAAGAACTCCTACTGGCAGCAGGCCACCTGACCTGTCACGGGAACTTAACTGTTCAACCATAAAAGAAGTCGGGAGAATATGCCAGAATCCTATTTTTATTTAGCAATGCCCTCTTTTGCTCCCCCACTTATCTGAACGCAAACTGCTGTATCTAGTAGAACTAATCAAGTTCTGTAGGTTTTAACTCTTGAAGAATCGTAAAGCGGACATGGTTAATGGCCAACTCCCCGATCGATACCCGCTCTTTCGCTACCGGCGAACCTTCACTAGTTAGAGCTTCAAAGGTAATTGCCTTACCAATTTCTGCATGATACCAAGCCAGACCCATAAAAAATCGACTAGGATAAGGGCCACCATCTACTACATCATCAGGGTTAGACTCCATTGGCAACCAGCCAAAACCCGGAATATAAAATTCCATCCACACGTGATTAAAATCTGGTTCTAGGGGTACTCCCAAGAGATCTGGCTGTGCCGGACACTTATAGCGCCCCACTGTGCGACAGGCAATTCCATTCAAGCGTGCTAAGGCTAGTAATACGCCTAAGTATTCTCCACACGAACCAATCCCACGAGCTAAAACTATATCAGGAGAGTCAATATGGGGCTTAATTCCATAGGCGAGCTTATCGTAGACATAGTTACGGATCTTAAACATTTTGCGGAGAAGGTTTGTCTCCCGGCCGATCGCTTCCCGTGCTGCCCGCTGGATAATATCTGTTCCCATAGACAAATCATCATCATCAATCAGGTAACGAGCCTGAAATTCCGCCGTCAAACTAGGTAAATTCTCCACATCCCTTGGCTTGATCTGATACTTAATGCTCCACACTTCCATGAGTGCCTTCCAGCCAAAAATATGCCGCTCTCCGGGCTTGAGGTGAGGGAACTTGAACACGGCCACTCGTTGCCCATTCTGGACTTCCTCCGTAAAAGGAATACCTACAGGAGATACTTGGCGAATTTTTTGTCGATCAGTTTGGGTAGGTAAAGCTATGCGCCATTCCACCTCCTTAAGTTCCACATCCTCTAGGGGAGCCAACTCTTCAATGTAGGACATTTCTACTAAATAGCCATTGGAAAGCACCATCCGCCGCTCCGGATCGTAGTGAAAAGACAAGGGATGGATGAAAGTGCGATCGCGGTATTGGAGTTCGTAGTTGGGATCCGCATTAGGATTATCCCGGAGGTAGGGCTGCCGAAAAGCATAGGCAACATACAGTAAAGACTTGCCCGTAAGGGGATCAGGGAAAAAAGTCAGCCCCGTGGGAGATTCAAAGGGAGTGAGAATACTTAGTTTTATTTCTCCTGTAGCTCGATCGAGGCAATAAATTGTCTGCTCCACCGTATCCGATATCCACAACTCCTCATCTCGGATTGTAATATTTTCTATCCCCACCCCCGGCAGAGGAAATCGGGCAACTTCCTTCCCCGTAGTCCGACTAAAAATTAACATATACCCAGTTTTCTGGGAAGTAACATAAACAGTAGAGCCTGAGACCGCAATCCCATCAGCATCGTAGGCAAGACGGACAAAAGGCTGGAGGTTAAAGTCATCCCCCAAAGTGGTGAAGTATACTGTGTTTTCCTTAGTTAGCCAGAGAATATCATCAACGATCGCTAACCCCGTGACATTTGTTAGATCAGCATCCCGTTGAGGATTCAAAATCGTTGTGTTATCAGTGTAGGGATCAATTTCTAGCAAATAGCCATTGAGCGAATCAACTGCAATTAACTTTTCTTCCCACACAGCCATGCCGTGTAAAGCTGCTACCCCGATCGGTCTAATAGTACGTTCTAGAGTTTGCCCAGAGTTGGATTCAGGAATCATAGTTCATGGAGATGAAGAATATAAACAAAACATAATGAGTTGTAACTTGATCGTAATCGAGTTATAAACTAGTCCTAACCTAGCCCTAACTCAGTAGCCACCAAAGTAGCCAAAGTAACCAAATCTAACCAGAACTCCAGCCATTTCTCATCTTAGGATGAATTTTCTTAACAAAAGATTTTGCTTGAGCCTGATTATCATAAATTTATCCTAGAGATTTAGCAACAAAATTATTTAACTAGCCGTCCCTTGATTAAACTACTAAACTATTTAACTTAAAAACTTAAAAACTTAAAAACTAATATAGCTGGGGTGACACCGACTATTATCCCCTAATAAGAATATCTTGATGTTTTACTGAAGTTATCAATATTTATCACTACCATGTTAAGTAAGCAGCTATTGTCCCGTTTCTTGTTTCTGACTAGTGTACTTTGGGGAAACTTGTTATTTACACCTTATGCCCTAGGACAGAATCGTCCCCCCCAAACCGTAAGCAATCGTTTGCCAGACCAGTGGGAAAGTAGCGACTTTCGCCCCCCTAGGAGTGGCAGTCCTCGGAGTACCCAGAGTGGGGGTCGGAGAAATCCTAATGGTTCCTGTATTAACTCTGGAAACTTGCTCCCCACAGCCCTAGTTCCCCCCTCTCGTTTTGGAATTACCCAAGCACCCTATCCCCAAATTTCTTGGTATCTACCACCGAGTACGGCAGAGGCTGTAGAAATTATTATTTTCAACGAACAAGATCAGGAGGTCTACTCTACTTGGTATTCCCTAAAATCTGCTGCTTCCTCCCAAGTAACTTTGGCCAACTCAGTCTCTAATCAATCTCTCCCCAAAGGCGAAATTATGAGTTTACAAATTCCTGCCAATGCGGGAATTAATCCCCTAGAGGTTGGCAAGCTCTATTACTGGGAAGTGTCTTTAATCTGTGATATGAATAATCGGACACGAGATATACCTACTGGTGGCTATCTTCAACGGATTGACCCCAATGACGCTCTCAACGCTCAATTAGGTCAAGCTAGTCCTCCAGAGCAAGCAATTCTCTACGCTGATGCCCGTTTGTGGTACGAGACCCTCGCTACGGTAGTCAAAATGCAACGGCAAAGCCCTCAAGATCCAACTTTGACAGCTAGTATGAATACAATATGGACAAAACTTCTAAACTCGGCGGGTTTAGAAAAAGTTGCTGAACAGCCTCTTTATCTTGGTGCAGTAAATTCTCAGTAGTAAATTCTCGTATTTCACAAGGAAAGGCTGAGGGTCGGGGTGTAGTATCAACTAATTAATAAACTTAATCTTTTTATTATTCTTAACCATGATCAGGAGCTATTTTATGTCTCAATCATCTAGATTTTCTGCAAAGTTAGCAATTATTGCTGGAACTACGAGCTTATTTCTGAGTTACTTGACTACCCCCGGATTAGCTCAATGGAATGGAGGTACTTATCGTCCTGCGGGAAGTGTTGGTACTCCTACCCGGACTCAATCGGGGGCAACACGGGGAAGTAGGGTATGTCCCTTAGCGGAGTCAACTCTGCCCTTAGTGGCAGTGGTGCCCTCTGATACCTTTGGTGTCACCCTTAAATCTCATCCTACTTTTATATTTCACCTGCCAGCGATCGCTACTGGAGCTACCCCGCCTCCAGTGGAATTTGTAATTCGGGATTTGGATGACAATGATATTTATAAGACAAGATTTACGACTAATGGCAATGGGGGAATTGCCAGTATTACTTTGCCAGAAAACTCTGGAGTCAAGGGTTTAGAGCTAAATAAAGATTACAAATGGTCGGTGGCGATTATCTGCCAAATGAACGATCGGGGCAAGGATCTGGTCACGGAAGGTTTAATTCAGAGGATTCCTGTCCCTGCGGAACTATCATCTAGTGTAATGAGTGGAAAATCTCCGCTAGAACAAGCCGAACTCTTACGTAATGCCAGCATTTGGTATGATGCCGTGGCTCTAATAGTGGAAACTCAACGAACTAATCCTAGCTTAAGTCAATGGGGCGGGTTACTCCAAGCAGTAGGCTTACGGGATTTTATTAGTCAACCTCTCCTTAGTAGTGGTAACAATTTAACACCCCTAGATAGCTCTTCAACTAGTTCTTCACTACCGGAATAATTCCTGAATAACTTCTTAAATAATGATTTATTCAACTCGATCGCAACCCAATCCTAATCCTCGTCCCAGCTATTGCTTTAAGCCATCATGGAGCTATCGATCGAGCCTTTATGGCAAATTGTCTCTAATATTTTGGTTGATTAGTTGTGGAGTATTTTTTCAGGTAGAGAAGACTCTCGCACAATCATGGACTGGAGGTACTTATATTCCCCCTAGGAATGTGGGAACTCCGACACAAACTAGCAGTGGCTCTAGTCGGGGTACTTCCATCTATATAGATAATCCTAACTGTCCGGTGGTGGGTTCACCCTTGGCTCTGATCCCCATTAATGTTTTTGGGGTTACTCTCAAATCTCATCCTACTTTTCTATTTTATGTGCCTGCCACTAGGCCAGGAGCAGAATCTTTTACGGTGGAATATTCTTTGCAAGACATTGTGGGCAATGAAATCTACAAAACGAGGTTTGTAACCAACGGTAAGGCTGGTCTTGCCAATTTGACATTGCCCCAGGGGATAGGATTTCCGGGTTTGATTCTAGATAAGGATTACTACTGGAGTGTCTCAGTGATTTGTCAAGGGAGCGATCGCATCAGAGACCTAGTAATTCAAGGCTCAATCCGTCGGGTTCCTATCCCGGCCGCTCTAGTAGATTTGGCGAGTAAAACGACCGATCAACAGGCAAATTTACTCTGGCAGGAGAGTATTTGGTATGATGCGGCGGCTTTATTGGGGGAACTCCAAAGACCTAATGCAGTTAATGCCCAACCAAATTCTCAATGGCAGGCTTTGATGAAATCTGTAGAGCTAGATGAAATCATCAATCAACCTTTTTTGCCTAATGGTTCAGTCCCAACTTCTGCTACTTCTTCGCCAAGATGATAATCTAGATAACAATCTCTGGCTAGGGAATTGATCGCAACTATTGCCATCCAATCCTGCTAATCTTTTGTTGTATAGCGATCCTAAATCCTTTGCTAGATCAAATTACTTCTAGTAAATAATCTCACTTGCCTTCGGCAGAGAAAATCTTTCAGGATTGCTATAGTTCCCTGATAGTCCTAAAAAATCATCTCTACTTCTAAAACTAATCTATGACCCTGTTTGCAGTTCATAATCTCCGGGTGAGTTATCCCTTGACCAGTCGAAGTTCCCAATTATTATGGGCAGTAGATGATGTTTCTTTGACCCTAGATAGGGGAGAGAGATTAGGGTTAGTGGGGGAATCAGGCTGTGGAAAATCTACCCTAGGCAGGGCAGCGATGCGGTTATTGCCTAAGGGCAGTCTGGTGGAGGGAGGGGTAGATTTTGCTGGAGAAGGGGTATTTAACTTCAATAGCGATCGCCTGCGTCGGTTCCGAGGGGAAGCTGTTTCTTTGGTATTTCAAGATCCCATGACCCGTCTTGATCCCTTAATGACGATCGGAGATCATTGTGTAGAGACTCTTCTGGCTCACCAACCCCATTTGAGCAAGTCGCAAGCTAAGGATCAGGCAATTTCTACCCTAGAATCTGTGAGGATTCCGGCTAGTCGCTGGTCTCAGTATCCCCACGAATTTAGCGGGGGAATGCGACAACGGGTAGCGATCGCCTTGGCACTTTTATTAGACCCTAAACTTATTGTTGCTGATGAACCGACCACTAGCTTAGATGTTACTGTGGCAGCGGAAATACTGACAGAAATTACCCGTCTTTGTACAGAGCGCAATTTAGCTTTATTATTAATTTCCCATGACTTAGCTTTAGTTAGTGAATATTGCTCCCGTATGGCAGTTATGTATCAGGGAAAAATTGTAGAAACTGGGGCTACCGAAACAATTCTGCATAATGCTCAACATCCCTATACTCAATCTTTATTAAAGGCGGCTCTGCACCTCCAAACTAGTAGCCAAATCAAGGTTGATAAATTTACTGACCATCAAGTTGTGCCTCTACTGAAGTTAACAAATTTGCAACAACATTACACTCTAGAAAGTAGCTTAATTCAAAGAATCTTCACCAAGTTTACGACTTCCCCAGACCCAGCATCGCCGCCAATATCTAGAGTAATTAAGGCAGTGGATGGGATAGATTTAGCAATTTATCCGGGAGAAATTCTTGGCTTGGTGGGAGAGTCTGGATGTGGAAAAAGTACTTTGTCGAGAACTATTTTGCAACTAATTCGCCCCACCGCAGGTCAGGTAGAATTTCAGGGAATTGATATTACGAAATTAAGTCGTGGGAGTTTGCAAACTACTAGACGACAATTGCAAATGATTTTTCAAGATCCCCATGCCTGTCTTAATCCTTTAATGACCATTGGCAAAAGTATTGCTGATCCTTTATTTATTCATAAATTAGCCACACCTACTGAGGCAAAAGATCGAGCGATCGCTATGTTAGAAAAAGTAGGCTTATCGGCAGAAATGTACGATCGCTATCCGGCAGATATTTCTGGAGGGCAACAACAACGGGTGGCGATCGCAAGGGCTTTAATTACTAATCCTAGTTTAGTGATTTGTGATGAGCCGGTGAGTATGCTAGATGCCAGTGTTCAGGCACAGGTGCTGGATCTCATGTTGGCACTCAAACAAGAGTTTAACCTAACCTATTTATTTATTACCCATGACCTCTCGGTGGCTAGGTTTTTGTGCGATCGTATTGCTGTAATGAATCAAGGCAAAATTGTCGAACTAGAAGCGACTCAACAAATTTTCAACCATCCCCAACATCCCTATACTCAAAAACTCCTCAATGCCGCACCGCTCCTTGGAGCTGCTTCTAACTAACCTATATTTCTACTAGTTCCGGTTCAGATTCGTCTCTAACTTTAAAATACCAGTAGAGGTTGGCAACTGAGAGATTAGACATTTGCTGTAAATTTGTGATGACAAGAGCTTTATGTCCTGATTGCTCCCCTTGTTGATTAATATATATTTCATATTCTCTACGAATTTCAGATTGAATCATTAAGTATAAAACATCACGCAAAGCTGAAAAG
>JANMHD010000353.1:0-5029 GCA_031374985.1 Coleofasciculaceae cyanobacterium OTE_70_metabat_329
GGCTTGGGTAATGATTTGGAGGGGCAAGGTCATTAGGAAAGCAACTATAACAATGCCTTGGATTCGCAATACATAACCCTTAGTAAGCTCCCAAGATCTACCAACACTAGCAGCAGCATTAGAAACAGATTCGATCGCAAAAGGCAATTCACTGATAATCAACCGGGAGTAAACCCAAGTAATACCTACAAGGAACAATATAAAGGCAATAAAACCTACTATTCCTAGAATTACTAGCACAGCTATATTATCTTGTCCTACCACAGCCACGATCGCCACCCCAATGAGTATCAAAATAATTATGGCAAAATAAAAGGCAATTACCACCCCAAAAGAAATTAACCCGACCAGAAATGCCAGCCCTAAAAAGCCCCATTTCTTATCTTCTAATTGACCCCTAGCCTCTGCTTCACTTTCTGGTTGACCCATTAAATCTCCAAAAGCCAAACGGGAAATCATGGCATGAATCATCAGAAATTTTGCCCAACCGTAGAGGGGAACTAGTACCCATAAATAAGCTCTGAGAGTTAAACCTAAATATTGCTTAAAGTGCGATCGAAATAACTGAATAGCAGCAGTAACTACATTGCCGACACTTAGGGGTTTGAGGGATTTTGGGGCTGGATAGTTGGGCATGGCGGAGAAAATGGTAATAAAAGAATTAGCAAGGTAATCAAGAGGTAGGTTTGTGGGCAAGGAAGTTTTTGAACCTCAAAAGGCTCAGAGTTTGGCCTAGGTTCAGAGGTAAAAGAGAAATACCTTCCAAGCGGGATTGGAGCCAGCCCTCACCCCAGTACCATTCATGATACCCATCAATACCTTGGCTAAGAATTAACCTCATATAATTAAACTCTAGAATTTCCACTTGGTGCTGAATCACTAAGGGACCGATCGTGCTTTTAAAAACTAATCCTGCTCCTAATTCATCTGGTATATCTGCCTCTAAATGCTGAGGAGCTAACCATTGCCGGAGTTGCTCTGAGCAAACCAAGCCATCCCGAATTTTTTGGATCGGGGCAGCAATTTCAATCCGCAGTTGACTTTGTTGAAAACTACCAAGCATAAGATTACCACTCAAAAAATTATTGCACAGAGAGAACCTGTACGTGTAGGTTGACACTCCCACGTCTAAAGATCGTGAGATTCTTTCTTCATAGATACGACTTGCTCAGACAGGATTATTCCAGCCAAAGTAAAGGTCACATCTTCAGAAGCGTTGCTTGCACCTGCACTAAGTATAGCTGAAGTGTCTACGTGCAAGGGTTCCGGTATGCCCTACCGTACCCAATCCTGAGTTAAAGATATTAATCCCAGCATTGTGATCCCTGTCTAGCTCGCATCCACCCTTCGAAATGCTCAGGGCATGGCATTGACAAACATGAGTGCGAGTTGAAAGAGATTTTTTTTACAATTCCGCCACAGCTAGAGCATTCCTGAGAAGTGTAAGCCGGGGGAACTGCGATCGTCACTCGCTTAAATACCTTGGCAAAATACTCTAGCCAAACTCTAAATTGATACCACCCAGCATCATTAATAGACTTAGCTAGGCAGTGATTCTTAACTAAGTTCTCAATCCTCAAATCTTCATAAGCTATCAAGTCGTTAGACTGAACTACGCTACTCGCCTTGTATCCCATGGCTAAAGATATGGGGTATACTACGGTTTCTATAAATTAAATATCCTAAAATTTTTGCAGGGCTGAGCAAAACTCTGAAATTTAATTGTGGAACCCTTACAGAGCAAAGGCTCCACAATACTAACAGTCTTTACCCGTCTTAGGAATTACCCTGATTCTAGATAGTTTTGGTCTAGCTTGGTCTTTCTTCTCTAGTAGCAGAGCGACGACGGCGATAGTTAGGAGGACGATCGACTAAGGGGGCTGGAATAAATTCCTCTGATTGTGGCACCTCTGTCACTGGTTCTGGAATTATCACCTCTTCTTGCACTACTTCCGGGGTGAAAATGACCTTATCTAGGGAAGATTCTACGACCACAGGGCTAGGGTCCTCAGCAGCAATAGATGGGGGAGATGGGTCTGAAAATGTTGATGTAAGTGGTTCTGGAGTAGCCAACAGTTCTAGTTGTTTCACCACCTTGGGAGGCGATTCTAAAATTGGGACAAAATCTTCCAAAGAAAAAATTCCTCTAGTCCGCTCTAATTTAGTAACGGCTGGTAGCTCTTCTGGGGTTTCTGGTTCCCCTAGAGCAGGAACGGTTTCCCCTGGTAATACCACCGCTAATTGGACAGCCTTGGGGTTTTTGATCTCTCGATCGAGCTTTACTAGAGGTGAAATCCCCATCATGGCATAAACTTCTTGTTCAGCTTGGGTCATTTCCACAGCGATCGCTTCTAGAGCTTCAATACTTTTCTTCCCTCGGCCCGGACGATGTCTTTCTCGTCCTTCCACTTCCACTTCCAACTCTTCTTCCTCAGCACCCACCTCCACTAACGGTGGTTCCTCTGGTTTAAATAAGCGTGGTTGCAGCCCCAGACGGGGACGACTTGGAACTGTGGGGATTGGTTCACTCATAAAGCCCCCTCCATTAGGAACAGCCCCTAATTCTTCCCGGCGACCCCGGCGATTTCCTCCTCGGCGGCGTTCTTTAGGATTCGTTCGCTCCAAATATGTCGGATGATTTACAAATTCAACATCTTCGTTTTCTTCTTCTGGATAAACTTCCTGTAGTGAGGGCGTTGGGGTAAAACTAGAATTTATGTCCTCTAATTCCCAAGGATTAGCACTAATAGACTTGCGAGAAACAGGGCGACTACTCACCACTGCTGGTGCCACTAAGGACTGCTGCTCCACCTCTCCGGGTAAGCGCACCAGATGGCCTAAACCACCACAGGTAGTACAAGTTTGACCAAAAAGTTCGTAGAGATTTTGCCCCTGACGCTTGCGGGTTAGTTCGACTAAACCTAGTTCTGAGAGTTGAGCAATCTGGGGTCTAGATTTATCTGCCTTCAATGCCTTATTAAAATGTTCCAGTACCTGTAGCTGGTCTCGACGGGAATCCATATCAATAAAATCAATAATAATCACCCCACCAATATTCCGGAGCCGTAATTGGCGAGCAATTTCTGTTGCCGCCTCACAGTTAGTCCACAACACTGTCTCCCGTGCCGTAGCCGATCGAGTAAAAGAGCCAGAGTTGACATCAATTACTGTCAAAGCCTCCGTTGGCTCAATGATAATATAACCCCCGGAAGGCAGGTCTACCCTAGGCTTCAGAGCTTCTCGAATAGCCGCATTAACCCTGAAATATTCCAAGATAGGCGATCGATCACGGTGATGATCTACCAACACCGTCTCAATACTCCGCCCCATATTCCAACTAGCTAAATGCTGCTTGACTCGCTTCATCCCCGCATGGGAATCCACTACAATCCGATTTACCTCCGCCGTATACATATCCCGGAGTACCCGCTGAATAAAATCATCATCCCGATTCAGCAAAGCCGGCGGGCGAGTAGAATTTGCCTCTTGTTGGATCAACTCCCATTGCTTCTGCAAACCTTCCAAATCTCGGATAATATCTTCCTCTGGCTTCCCCTCTGCCTCCGTCCGCACCAGTAAACCCATCCCCGAAGGTTTCACCAAAATTGCCAAAGCTCGTAAACGATTCCGTTCGTTTTCCTGCTTAATCCGCTGGGATAGATTCACTCCCTTACCGTAGGGCATCAGTACTAAATAGCGACCCGGTAAGCTGATATTTCCCGTGAGGCGGGGTCCTTTATTGCCCGTTGGCTCCTTCATTACCTGAACTAGTACCTTTTGTTGGGGAGTCAAAAGTTCAGTAATGGCAGCGGAACTACGTTTTAGTCGTAAAGGCCCCAGATCCGTTACATGAATAAATCCATTCCGTTCACTATCCCCAATATTTACAAAGGCAGCATCTATACCTTGGAGAATATTTTCCACAGTTCCTAGGTAGATATCCCCCACTTGGTGGCTCCCTGTTGCCACAACTAATTCTTGAATCTGATCTTCCCAGAAAACAGCAGCAAGACGATGTTGCTCTGCAATAATAATCTGCTTTGGCATCCAATTTCCTCAAAAAGTTGATAATTAGACTTCTTGCGTTATCAATACTGAAAGGGGTAGTTCCTTATAAAGGTAATGTCTTTTTGGTAGAGACATCACCCGTAGTGCGAGAGACATCCTTACTCCTTTAGCATCACCTTTAAAGGAAGTTCAGAGAATAAATTTTAGGTTTCCCCTAATCTACTCATGCAAGAAATTTTCTCGATGGGTTTGGTGTTATTTCTCTCAAAAAAACTTTAGGAAATTCTAACTTGGCAATCTTGCCTTGCTGCATACCCCTTCACTACCTTGGTGGAGTTAAGCTTAAACCTAAATTAAACCTAAATTTAAGCTTGAGATGGTTAGTAATAGCTGCATTTTTGGCTAGCCAGACTTTACCCACCTACTACTCAGCCGACCGTGAATTGGCACTAACAGTTGAGTTCTTTGCAGAGTTACAATAATTACCAATCTCAAACCCAAATAGCTTCTCGGTGACATGCCCACCACTAATGCTAGGCAATAGTATGGACTTCCCGTTTCCTCCGCCATTGCCTCTACTGTGCTATCACAAGTTTGGTCTTACACAGCGTCTAGAGGTTTTGGTCGATGCTTGCAACCTACAATGCACCGCCACTGACTCTTTCACTATCTTTTGATAGCGACCGGGCAGACTCCCTGCGTCCCAAGGAGTTTAAGTGCTTTTGTCCTTACCATTTAGAATGCTTATTGCTTCTAGTGACGGTTTGGCTTCCTAGACTGTACTACTACCTCAAAGGCGTTTTAGTTAGCTCTAGCGGGTCAACAACTACTGTCGTTATAACTAGAAATCAAGGCTATGATGGCATTTCAGTACTCTATCAAGCTACAGACTGATTTGCGAACTGATTTGCGATTTGTTGTTCACCCGTTTCACTCGCAGTAGTGCAGTATTAAGGGTGAATTTCCTGGTCGCCCTGCTTCTATCTTGACGGTCTACCTGAAAAGTAGATGGTGGGGCTTC
>JANMHD010000385.1:0-6253 GCA_031374985.1 Coleofasciculaceae cyanobacterium OTE_70_metabat_329
TAGACCTCTTGCGTAAATGATAAGAAGCCCTCACCCCCAGCCCCTCTCCCAGAGCGGGAGAGGGGAGAAATTCTTAGCCCTTTTCCCCCATAGCTTGCTTCCGGCAGGGTGGAGGATGCAAGTAATTCCGCAAGAAGTCTATTAGTTGGCATCGGATTTGCTGTTTCCTCGTCTGAAATTTCTGGAGATTCCAGTGTGGTAGAAGCTATAACAAATATGAAAACTTTCATGAACACTTCAAAATCTTATTTCCCTATTTTAACTAGCACCCTTTTTGTCAGCTTGGTAGGATTGATTATTTCAGCCAATGCTATTGCTTCATCCAGCAATTTATCCAAAGCTCAGACAAAAGATGAAATAACAGAAACAGATTTGGGTCAACCAATTAGTTTTGTTAGTACCGATTGGAATGGCGATGGTTTAGAAGATAGGGCATTTCTAATTCCATCTGCACCTAGAGAGCCTAAAGCTACCCTATTGATTTATCTTTCAGAAGCACCCGATCGCCTCAGATTAGCCATAAGAAAAGAAAATATTGTTTGGCACGGTAGTATGTATGGAAACGAAGCTAAACTTTCTCTCAATGATCAAGGTTCCCTAGTGATCTCATCTCAGAATGAAGCGATCGGTCGGGGACGTTGGAATCAAAAAATCACAGCCCTGTATCAAGATGGAGCATTCCTTGTTGCTGGTTATACCTACAATTATCGAGATACCCTCGACCTTGCTGCTGGTGTCACGTGTGATATTAATTTCTTAACCAGAAGAGGCATCAGAAATAATAATCCCTTCAGAATAGATAGAGCAGCGATAAATTTAATAGACTGGACAGAAAGCTCTATCCCGACAGAGTGTAAATATTAGGTGCTACAAAAAATAAAGGAGACGCTATCAATAACGCCTCCCTTATTTTTTTAGACCAGTGTGAAAAATTTGATCTAACTTATTGAGTAAATTATTAGAAAATTTACTAGATTTACTAGAGATAGTTACGCCCCTAATCCCCGGCTTGTTACCTAATCATTTGGTAGATAAGCAAGAGAAGGAGGTCGTCTCCACTTCTAGTTATGACTTTATAGGCTGCCCTGAGGTGCAATACCCCATTCATGCTTCAGAAATTCCCGGTACATGGTTTCTCTGACTAGCATCTGCTCATATAACTTTACGAGAAAGTCCTGTGCTTGCTCACGGCTCATACGCTCTACTTGGGTTTCAAAAGAGCGCAGGCTAAACTTTTGTTCCAAAGACAGTTCAGAAGATTGAGACATAGGTAGCTCCTTGTTCAAAAAAAGAACGAGACTGGGGTTTGTTTATCTCCTATGAGGGAGAATTTGTGTAAAAAGTAAAGAATTATTTACTTCATATTACACAGTGTAACAAATAATTGACAGAGTGACCACTGTTTTAATAAAAAATTGGTTTCGTGTCATCTTGATATATTTGTAGCTCTCTGATACAGAACAAACTGCTCAAAGTGAACAAAATCTTAGTAGATATACTAAAATCAAAACAAAATCTGGGCTAAATCAGAATATCTAAGCTCTAGAGGTCAATTCCTGATTAATTTCCCTTTATTTAATCTGCTTTTTTCTAAACTAACAAACAGATGTTTGAATTAATGTATATCAAGGTGTTTAAGCACACTTTGGTTGCTTAATTTGCATAATACTGTAATAAATTTTTACCTAATGTCTAGGTTTGGGAGCATATTGGTGTTGCGATCGTACTGCCAATAACAGCACCAGAAAAGTCAAAATCCCCGCCGCATACAAGGGATAGGCATAGCTAGTATAGCTCTGGGGATTAACCTTGACTCCAGCTAATTCTGCCATCTCTGCTAGTTTTGTGGCATTTTGATCGATCATCAACCCGGCAATCACCGGGCCAATACCATTAGCAATACTCAAATAAGAAGCATTCAAACCAGCCGTCATTCCTTGCTCTCCCGGCTGGGTATTTAGGGAAACTAACGTACTAATAGTAGGCTGTACCAACGAGTTGAAAACGGCAAATAGCATTCCCACCACCACAAAATAACCTATGACAGGAAAAATTGGCATCAAGCCAAAGCACAGACTACGAAAAAATAGACCCAGAAATAAAATTCTCACGGTACTGACTTTCCAGCGATCGGTCAGAATTTTAATACCTTGGGTTTGCATGAATACTCCCAAAATCCCAAAGGCAAAAAATAGCATGGTCAATGATTTATTATCTTGCCCTAATACCTTCAAATAGTAGGGTTGGAAGGCAAAAGTAAACATGGTAAAAGTAGTACCGGTTAAGAAGTTCAAAAATACTAATATGCCCACACCGGGAATCCGTAAACCAGAAATTAATTTATCTAAGCCCAAATCCCACAATTTGCTAACTTGTCTTTTCGCCACGGGCAAAGTTTCTGGTAAACGTAAGATGGTCAGGGTTAAAGCAATAACTGCAATACCAGCAGAAGCTAGAAAGGAAGTGCCGATCGATCGCTGTTGGGCAATCAAGCTCAAAATAGGCCCAACGACAAATCCTAAACCCAGAGCAGCCCCAAATACTCCAAATCCTTTAACTCTTTCTTCAGGGGTGGTGATGTCAGTAATAATTGCCTGAGCAACGGAGATATTCCCGCCAGTAACCCCATCTAGAAAGCGAGCAAAGAATAACATTCCCGCAGTGGTGGCAGTTCCAGCGAGGGTGTTGGCGACTACAGTACCCAAGAGGCTAATGATTAATAAGGGTTTACGACCAAAGCGATCGGACAACTTGCCAATAATAGGAGTGGCAAAAAATTGGGCGATCGAGTAGATCGAGAACAGTAGGCTAGTTTCAAATTCGTTGAGGTGAAACTGTTTGCCGTAAATATAAATAGTGGGAATCAGAATAGTAAAGCTGAGGGCATTAATAAAATTAATTAAGGCAACAATCCAAAAAGTAGAGCGCATAGATTAGGTAAATTAGAGGGGCTTTGGTCAGGATAACGCAAAGAAAGAAATAGCGATCATTTTTACAGTGGGTTCGGCTCCACTCAGCTATCGTAAATCAATAGGAGCGCTATATAGCTGTTAAAATGCAGAGAAACTTATCTCCGAAAATTCCCAGAAACCCTTACCACCATTATGAGTGACCTAGTTCTTGATGTTCGCCACTTACAAGTAGTCTTTAAACAAGTAGCTTTTAAAGCTTCAGAAAAATTAGTTCTGGCTGTGGATAATATTAGCTGCCAACTACAACGGGGACAAACCCTAGGTATAGTGGGGGAATCGGGTTCTGGGAAATCTGTCACATCCTTAGCTCTCATGGGTTTGGTTCCCTATCCGGGAAGGATTACCAAGGGCGAGATTTGGTTTACTCCCAGTAATTCTAAACCAGTAAATTTGTTGACCCTCAGCCCAGAAGAGCGGCGATCGTACCGGGGCGGGCGGATGGCAATGATTTTCCAAGAACCCATGAGTTCCCTAAATCCGGTATTTACCTGTGGCTTTCAACTCACCGAAGCCATCCAACTCCATCAACAGGTTTCCCTCCCTCAAGCCCGGAGATTAGCTATGGCGGGTCTCCAAGAAGTAAAACTTTTGCCTTCTGATAATCAGCTACGGGAAGATTACCTAACCCAATGGCAGCAAGATCATCCGGCAGAGTCAACGCCCGAGGAGGAAGTGGTAGAGCAACAGATCAATCTGCAAAAACAGGCAATGCTCGATCGCTACCCTCACCAACTTTCTGGGGGGCAGCTCCAAAGAATGATGATTGCTATGGCAATTTCTTGTAATCCTGATCTATTGATTGCTGATGAACCCACCACAGCCCTTGATGTGACAGTACAGGCAACTATTTTGGCATTGTTAAAGGAATTAAAAGATTCCCGGCAGATGTCCTTAATTTTTATCACCCACGATCTAGGGATCATTGCCGAGATTGCTGATACCGTAGCCGTGATGTATCAAGGAAAAATCGTAGAAACTGGATCAGCAGAGCAGATTTTTCGTCATCCCGAACATCCCTATACCAAAGGCTTATTAGCCTGTCGCCCCCGTCTGACAGCAACTCAGGAATATTTGCCTACAGTGAGTGATTTTATGGAAACCATCACCACTAGTGCAGGGACAGAAATTCGAGAAAGAACAATAGACTCGACGCCAGAAGTTATAGCTTCAGGAGAGTCTGCCACCCCTAGGCAGGAACTAAAGGAACTATTTTCACCTGAACCTTTGCTGGTTGTAGAAGATTTACGAGTTGGCTTTCCCGTCCAAGGCATTTGGGGAGCAAAGAAGGGGATGTTTTGGGCAGTTGATCGAGTTTCCTTTCAAGTATTTACGGGGGAAACCTTGGGCTTAGTGGGAGAATCGGGCTGTGGTAAAAGTACCCTTGCTCGGACTCTGATGCAGTTAATTCCGCCGACTACAGGCCGCATTTTCTTTGAGGGCAAAAATGTTCTACCCCGTTCCGGTGGATTTTTCTCCCGGCAAAAAGGAGATATTGCTACGCAACGCCAAGGCGACCGTCTGCAACAACTACGCCGCCAGATGCAAATAATTTTCCAGAATCCCTACAGTTCCCTTGATCCCCGGCAAAAGATTGGCTCTGCCATTATGGAACCCTTGGTGATTCATCAAGTGGGAGATAAGCCATCACAGCGTGATCGGGCTATCTATCTCCTCGAAAAAGTTGGTTTAGATATCAAGGCCTTCGATCGCTATCCCCACGAATTTTCTGGGGGACAAAGACAACGTATTTGTATTGCCAGAGCTTTGGCTCTTAACCCGAAATTTATTATTTGTGATGAATCGGTATCTGCCCTCGATGTTTCTGTCCAAGCGCAAGTATTAAATCTCCTGAAATCCCTACAAAAAGAATTTAATCTCACCTATATTTTTATTTCCCATGACTTGAGTGTGGTGAAGTTTATGAGCGATCGTATTATGGTGATGAATCGAGGAGCGATCGAAGAAATCGACATTGCCGACAACATCTATCGCCATCCCGCCTCGGAATATACTAGACAACTAATCGCCGCCATTCCTCAACCAGCCCTGTTAAGTTAGGAAGGAATATCAAACGTGATGAACAGAAAAAGTGAATCGATACTAAAACCCTTGTTGTAAGGAAAGCAGCACGAAAATTTGCCTAAAGAAACTTATGGAAAGAAAGCAATGTAGCATCTTAGATTGCCATCAACAAAATTGGGTAGTATGCGATCGATGTATTCTGAATTTTCTACAACCACACCTAGCTCAGGTAGAGGAGAATAGCTACGAATTTAGCCAAATCCAGCAAACATTGAGACTTTTCAAGCAAGCTTTAGAGAAGGAGTGCGTGATCAGTTTAGATATCAATGGTCACGTAGAGTTTATGACTCAAAATGCAGAACAACTATTGAGCCACTATTTTTTAACTTATACACCACCCTTTTTACCAAACCCCTTACATCATTGGTTTAATCGTCAGATTTCCCAACTTAAGCTTAACGATGAAGTTCCATATTCTTGCTTACCTTTACATATAGAACAAAAAGGACAGCAGTTAATCATCTATCTCATTACCGATTCAATAAAAAACAAATATGTCTTGCTGCTAGAGGAACAACCACCACAATCCTTCTCCATTAATACCTTGGAATTGCTTAACCTCACCCAACGCGAAGCGGAGGTATTATTTTGGATCGCCAAGGATAAAAGTAATACAGAAGTTGCAAAAGTACTAGGTTGTAGCAAAGAAACCATCCGTAAACATTTGGAAAATATTTATAAAAAATTAGGTGTGCAAACCCGAATGGGGGCAGTAATGGTTTCGCTAGAGAAGCTGGGGCTACTAAAAAATTAATTTATTGCAATATCTTCATAATCCTATACGCCGATCGTCGTATTGTTTCCAAGGTTGATTTTGAGGAAGATTTAGATAGTAATACTTCGGATAAAACTTAAGGTTCGGATATTTTGCCGTATATAGAGGTTAGTTTGAGTTCCCTAAGGCTGGTATTCTCATTCAAAAGACTATCAGAAGTATTGTCATTTAAAACACACATTATTATATTGTGGGAGGATCAATTTTATGGTCACGGCAAACGATGTTCTACGGATAGCAAGAAAAGAATTAGGATATGTTGAAGAGTATCAGAATCTTACCAAATACGGTAGATGGTACGGAATGGATGGAGTTCCTTGGTGTGCGATGTTTGTATCCTATAGCTTTTATCAAGCTGGAATGCCTTTGCAGATTACTACAGATAAGGGATTTGCTTACTGTCCTTATGGAGTTGATTGGTTTG
>JANMHD010000390.1:0-1754 GCA_031374985.1 Coleofasciculaceae cyanobacterium OTE_70_metabat_329
GGCGATCGATCAACTCTGGGAAAGTTGTTTCCGTATCTGCAAAGGCTGGAGGCTCCACATCTGCTAGTCTGGCCGCCCCTCTTTTAGCAATATCACTGGCAATTTGGACTTGTTTCCCCAAGGGGAACATATCAGGATACAGTCTACTATTTATTAATACCGCCGGATCAATTTTCTTAGCTTCAGCATAGGCAGCACCCTTCTCCAAAATAGCTATAAGATTATTTAAGGAATGGACGATCGGGGGAATCGTAGCCTGATACATAGAAATTTGCATAATGATGTTCCCTCAAAAGGTAAATAATGAATCAACTGAAACCATGATAGTATAAGCGATCGGGATAACAGGATTTGAACCTGCGACCCCCGCGTCCCGAACGCGGTGCGCTACCAAGCTGCGCTACATCCCGAATAATTTTTAAATTATCATTAAAATTATGATTTATCCAGATTTTCAGCAGTTTTCCCAGTTGGCAACCCAAGGTAATTTTGTCCCTGTGTATCAGTCATGGGTGGCAGATTTAGAAACCCCCGTGTCAGCTTGGTATAAGCTCTGTGCTGGAGAACCCTACAGTTTTTTGTTGGAATCTGTGGAAGGGGGGGAAAATATTGGACGCTATAGCTTTTTGGGTGCAGATCCCCAGTGGGTGCTTGAGGTGCGGGGCGATCGCCTAACGCAGACTTACCGAGATGGCCAAGTAATCGAATATCAAGGGGATCCTTTCCAAATTCTAGCGCAGTGTCTAGAACCCTATAAACCCGTAAAGCTGCCCCAGTTACCACCGGGAATTGGCGGATTATTTGGATTTTGGGGCTATGAATTGATTAAATTCTGCGAACCCCGTGTGCCAATTTATCCACTTCAGGAAGGAGATTTGCCCGATGGGTTGTGGATGCAGGTAGATAAAATTGTAATTTTTGATCAGGTAAAGCGCAAAATCTGGGCGATCGCCTATGCAGACCTCCGGGATCCTGAAGTAGACCTAGAAACTGCCTACCAAAAAGCCTGCGATCGAGTCAATCACGAACTAGTGCAGAAATTCAAACTACCCCTGCCGAGTCAGTGTCAACCCTTAGAAGTAAATCCTCAAAAGGAAACTAATCTCCAAGCTCAATATACTAGTAATACTACCCCAGAAGAATTTCTGGCTAAGGTGGAAAAAGCCAAGGAATACATCAAAGCGGGGGATATTTTCCAAGTAGTCATCTCTCAGAAATTATCTACTACCTATACAGGAGAGCCTTTTACCTTGTATCGATCGCTAAGATCCGTCAATCCTTCTCCCTACATGGCCTATTTTAATCTCGGAGATTGGCAGATTATTGGTTCTAGCCCGGAAGTGATGGTGAAAGCCGATCGCCAGGCCGATGGCACAATGCTGGCAACTCTCCGCCCGATCGCCGGTACTCGGCCAAGGGGCAGAACTGCTAGTGAAGATATAACTCTAGAGCAAGACCTCTTGGCAGACCCCAAGGAAATTGCTGAACATATCATGCTGGTAGATTTGGGCAGGAATGATCTAGGGCGAGTCTGCCGGGGGGGAACGGTGCGGGTAGATGAACTTATGCTGATTGAGCGCTATTCTCACGTGATGCATATTGTCAGTAATGTGGTGGGGGACTTAGGTAAAAGTGCGTGGGATTTGCTTAAAGCTTGTTTTCCGGCAGGAACTGTGAGTGGAGCGCCGAAGATTCGGGCAATGGAGATTATCCATGAACTGGAACTAGACCGAAGAGGCGTTTATTCTGGGGTC
>JANMHD010000397.1:0-5030 GCA_031374985.1 Coleofasciculaceae cyanobacterium OTE_70_metabat_329
GCTTAGGTAATGCTTAGGTAATAAATTTTATAGCCATAGTTTATAGCTATAGATAGATTTTATGACTATGGCCTCTTTGTATAATTGCAAAATTACTGTATAAGTTTTCTAGGGAATTATAAAGTTCCCGTATAGATTTTGTATAAGATTACGAAAATTTTGCATAAATATAACCTATTTCTATAACTATAAAGTTTTTGTATAAGTTCCACATTTAACCAAATCACCTATAGCTCATAACTATAGGAGGAATTTTACTTATGGCTAAGCGATCGCTCAGATTGTCAGCAGAGGGTGTTAGAAAAGCTAAACAAAGTTTTGCAGCAAAGGGTTGGACTCAGGAATATTTGGCGATCGAAGTTGGCATCAAAACCCGCCAGCCGATTTGGAAATTCTTTGCAGGGGAAGGGATTGAACGCTTCACATTTTTTGAGATTTGTACCTTATTAGAAATAGATTGGCGAGAAGTTACCCTAGATCCACCCTCAGAAAGTATTGATCTGAGCGCCGATCGAGCAGAATTGGAACCCAAATTGGCCTCCATGAGCTTAGATGCTTTGGTGCAATTAGTTCGATCGCAGCGGCAGGAAAAAATTAATTATCAGTGCGGCGTTTTACAACTAATAAATATGAGCCGGCCTGTAACCCTTCATACTATTTATGTGGAACCCGGTCTCCTCGAACAAATCCCTAGTCAGCAAGCCTTGGATTCTGCTACCATCAACTCCCTCACCCCAGAAGAGATTGATCTTCCTAACTTAGGGAGACCTGAGAGCAACCAAATTACTGGATTCCAAGCATTAGAGAAATATCCCAAAATCCGCATATTAGGCAAACCCGGCATTGGTAAAACTACCCTGCTGAAATACCTAGCCCTGGAATGCAATCATGGCCAACTGGCAACCCATTTAGTACCATTTTTTATGAGCGTGCGAGATTTTGCCGAAAGTTATCAACATAACTCTAAGCCCGACCTATTAGATTTTATCTATCAGGAGTTTATGACCTCAGAAATTTCTGAGCTAGAAATTATCCAGAAGCTCCTGAACGGCGGCAGAATGTTGCTCTTGATTGATGGCATGGATGAAGTGACCCTAGAAGAGGGAAACTTAGCTCTCAATGAAATTCGCCGATTTGCTGAAAGATATTATCGAAACCAGTTTGTCCTCTCTCGGCGTACGGCCCACCAAAAATTAGTCCTGAGTGGCTTTACAGATTTGGAAATTAGGCCGCTTACCTTACCCAAAGTCAAGGCTTTTGTCCAGAAATGGTTTGGAGAATTTGAGCAAACTACCAGTAGCTCTGGACTAACTAAGGCATCTCAGTTTATGGAAATGTTGGAGTTGCCAGAAAAACGGCGATTTCGGCGCCTAGTTACGACCCCCCTATTTTTACATCTTGCTTGTTATCTATTTCAGAACCAAAGCGAGTCTCGCATTAAGAAAGCAGATTTTTATAAGTCGATCGTATATTTGCTGTATGAGAAATTGGATGAGTTTAAAGGGATTAGGCGGAAAGTATTACACCCCAAACTTGTACTGCCACAAATGCTAGATTTTAGTTGTGAATTTGCTTTCTCAATCTTTGAAAATAAGCAATTTTTATATACCAAGGAGTTAGTTGGCCAACATCTGACGAGGTTTGCTGAAAAACTCCTCCCGGACGACACCCCCCCCGAAGAACGCTACCACACAACTGAAGTATTCTTAGAAGCAGCAAAAGCTCAACCCTACGGATTTGTAGCTGAACGAGGGCTGGATATTTTCTCGTTTTCCTATTTGGCATTACATGAGTATTTGACGGCTCGAAAAGTAGTGGTAAATTATGAAATTGAAAAATCTGAAGAGTTCTTAGAAAAGCTGATGCAGCATATTACTGATCCTGATTGGCGGGAAGTGTTTTTGCTGACTGCTAGTATGCTGATCAATGGCGATCGCTTTGTAGAATTGATGCGCCAACAAATTGATAGCCTAGTCGCAGACGATCCTTATTTGCAAGAGTTTCTGAGCCAAACCCACCAAAAACTTCAAATGGATGTTAGGAATACGGTTCAAGATGAGGTAGCAGAAATCTCAGCAGCAGAAAGCCCAGATCTAGGTTTTTCTAAATTGCTCCAACAAATCGGCGATCATTTACCAAGTGATTATCGGCTGCAAATGCCCCAATTACAACAACAATTGAAGTTTACGATCGCCACCTATCAAGAAATTATTAATCAATGGGAGTTTCGCCCAGAACAGGAAGAAATATTGCAAAACTACTATGCTGCTAACCAGTTGCTGCTCGATTGTCTGCGTAATTATTGCGTAGTCAGTCCGGCTATTAGAGAAGAAATAGAAGCAACTTTGTTGTTGCTACCCTCAGAATTGAATCCTAAATAACGTGAATTCGGGTTAAGCCGGAACCCTCACCCTAGCCCTCTCCCAGAACGGGAGAGGGAACAAGAAAAATTTGTTTTACTCCCCTTCGCCCCTTGTGGGAGAAGGGGTTGGGGGATGAGGGGTATTTCTTATCCCGAATTAACGTTAATTACAAAATCAAAAAGAGATGGAAATCCGAGAATGGGCGTAACCCGCCCCTTAGAGGTAGTTATAACCCCCCTAGGTAGAAATCCTATTTTTGGTACTCTATGTAGGTAGAGCTTAAAAGTAGAAATACTAATACTTAGGCAGTAACTAGACAAGAACTAGGTAATGCTTAGGAAATAACTAAATAATGCTTAGGAAATAATAGATAATAAATGTTTTTATAATTATATAGTTTTTATATAGCTATAGATGTATTTAACAATCTAGGAATTTTTTCTACAATTGTAAAACTCTTGTGTAGACTTTCGAGAGAATTATAAAGTTTTTGTAGGGATTTTTTATAAAGTTAACAAGGCTTTGCCTAGGTATAACAAGTCTTTAGGACTATAAAGTTTCTGTCTAAGTTCCACATTTAATCGAATTACCTAATAGTTCCAAACTTATAGGGGGAATTTTACTCATGGCCAAGCGATCGCTAAAACTATCAGCAGAAGGGGTTAGAAAAGCTAAACAACAGTTTGCTGCTAAGGGGTGGACTCAAGAATATTTGGCACTCGAAGTCGGCATCAAAACCCGTCAGCCGATCTGGAAATTCTTTGCGGGGGAAGGGATTGAGCGCTTCACATTTTTTGAAGTTTGTACCTTATTAGACCTAGATTGGCGAGAAGTTTCCCTAGACCCACCCGCAGAAAGTATTGATCTGACCGCCGATCAAGCAGAGTTGGAACCCCAGTTAGCCTCCATGAGCCTAGATACTTTAGTGCAGATAGTCCGATTGCGTCGCCAAGAAAAAATTAATCACCAGTGCGGCATCTTGCAACTCTTCGATGTCAGCCGTCCGGTGGAACTAGAAAAAATTTATGTTGAGATGAATATTCTCGAACATATCCCTAGTCAGCAAGGAATAGATATTTCTACTTTAGATGATTTGCAGCCAGAGGATCTTGATCGCTTCGGCTTAGGGAAAATTGGGAAACGTACAATGTCGGCATTACAAGCAGTAGAGAAATGCCGCAAAATCCGTATCCTCAGTAGAGCCGGCTCTGGCAAAACCACTTTCCTGAAACATCTAGCTCTGGAATGTAATGCCCAAAGATTTGCCGCCGGCCAAGTCCCAATTTTTATTACAGTCCAAGATTTTATTGCTACCTATCGGCAGAATAATCAGTTGGATCTCTTAGACTATATTCATCAAGAATTTATTGCCTCAGATATTCCCCAGCTAGAAATTCTCAAAAAACTTCTCCTAGAGGGTAGAGTGCTACTTTTAATTGATGACAAGGATGTAATTCTTGATGAAAAATATCCTCTAGTCCTCAATGAGCTTCGTCGTTTTTGTGAAAAATATTATAAAAACCATTTTGTGGCATCTTGTCGGAGTTCTCATCCAAAATTATCTTTACCGGGCTTCACTGATGTAGAACTTGCTCCCCTATCTAAATCCCAAATTATTACTTTTATCCAGAAATGGTTTGGAGAATTGAGCGGGACTAATATTGCCGATGAGATGGTGGCTGCCTCTCAGTTCGGAGAATATTTATACTTACCAGAAAATCGCCGCTTGCGACGGATGATCTCTAATCCACTGTTGTTGCATCTTGCCTGCTCTATGTTGAATGGCCAAGGACAGTTGCCAATTAGTCAGGCAGAATTCTCTCGGCAGGCCGTGTATTTACTCTTACAGAAATGGAGTGAATTCAAAGGATTGGTCTATCAGGAACATCCGAGGATGGGATTACCCCAAAAACTGAAATCGATCGGGGAATTTGCTTTTTCAACTTTTGAAAGAAAGCAATATTTATTTAATAGAACGGTAATGGAAGACCATACCAATGACTTTATCAAAAACTTGCTCAGCATGGACGATGCTGAAGAAATTGCCCAAATAACTGAAACCTTGATTCAGACAGCGAAATCTCAACGTCATGGGATTGTGGTCGAGCGGGTACGGGATCTGTATTCCTTTGCCTATTTAGGCCTGCAAGAATATATGGTCGCTCGTAAAGTTGTAGTAGATTATGACATCCAAGGTTCAGATGAATCTCTGCAAAGATTGGTGCAACATATTACCGAACCCTATTGGCGAGAAATATTTTTGCTGGCGGCTACTATGCTCCGTAGTGTCGATCGCTTGGCAGAATTAATGCACCAAAAAATTGATAGTTTAGTAGCAGACGATCCTTACTTACAAGATTTTCTGCTCCATGCCCATCAAGATTTTCCCAAGTGTCCTGTGGGTTCTGCCCCCGGTGTATTTTTAGAAATATCTTCCTCCGAAACCTCAAACCCCGGATCCGATCAAGTGCTTCAACAACTCAGGCAACAATTACCCGATGACTATAAAATGCAAATACCTGAGCTACAGGGATCGATCGCAACCTACCAAGAAATTATTAATCAATGGGAATTTACTCCAGACCAAGAAATAATTCTCAAGCGCTACTACACTGCTCAACAATTATTGCTGGATTGTCTCCATAACGATATGGCCTCTAGCAGATT
>JANMHD010000417.1:0-11223 GCA_031374985.1 Coleofasciculaceae cyanobacterium OTE_70_metabat_329
AAAATGACCTAAAATGGTAGAGGCGATCATCAACCTAATCAACGTGAGTTCGGGATAAGAAATACCTCTGATACCATTTTACAAAAACCATAACCCTTATCGCTGGCTGAGCGGAGTCGAAGCCAAAACCCCACCACAAATCTTCGATCGCTTATGTTCATTTGTAGCGGAAATGTTCCCTTCGACTACTTCGACTCCGCTCAGTACAAGTCCGCTCAGGGAACGTCTCTAGCCTTGGGGTCAGGGCTTTTGCTTAAACCGAACTCACGTTAAGTAGCGATTGTCTTACAGCAGATTTCATTCTAATAAGCCAAATCTTTAAGATTCAAGTCCCCCTTTTTTCTAGCGCAGCGGTGCGTTAGCACGGGGATTTAGGGGGATCATCTTGCCATGCGTCTGAAAACAAATTGCTGTAAAAGTCTAAAGGATCGAACTCACATCTTTTCAAGGGGGGCTGGAGGGATCAAAGTTTTGCCTGTTTGGTAATCAAAAAGAAATAGTTGATCTAAATCTACCGCCACAGGGATAGTTTTTTTAATCTGCCCCTGCCAGATGCCGGGGACTTGGAGATTGAGAATAATTTCTGATTCAATCCTGCCCCGAATTAGGGTTTCCTTGCCTAGGGGTTCAATCAAATCTAAGGTAATTATTAAACTAGAATCATTACCTAAGGGATTATTACTATCAGTAAGGTGGAGATGTTCTGGACGAATCCCTAGATCAAAGCGATCGCCATCTTGCAAATTAAGTTTTTGCTGCCATGCAGGAGGACAGGGGAGAGTTTGGGAGCCAAGCTGCCAAGCCCCTTGGTGATAAATAACTGGCATAATATTCATAGGGGGACTACCCAGAAAACTTGCTACCATCCGATTAGCAGGCCGATGATAAACTGCTTGGGGGCTACCGATTTGTTGAATCTGCCCTCGATCGAGAATCACTATCTGATCAGCAAGAGTCATAGCTTCTACTTGATCATGGGTGACATAAATAGTAGTAATTCCTACTTTTTGGTGGAGTTGCTTCAGTTCTGCCCTAGTATCATCCCGGAGTTGGGCATCTAGATTAGAGAGGGGTTCATCTAAAAGAAATACTTGAGGCTGGCGGATGATGGCTCTGCCTAGGGCGACTCGTTGTTGTTGGCCTCCAGAAAGTTGCTTGGGTTTGCGATCGAGCAAGTGGGCAATATTGAGCATGGTTGCCACCTGTTGTACTCTCTCCTGCTGAGTGGTGACATCTAACTGCCGCATTTTTAGGCCAAAGGCTAGATTTTCGGCCACGCTCATGTGGGGGTACAGAGCATAGTTTTGAAATACCATAGCCACATCTCTTGCCCTAGGAGGAATCTGATTTACTAAGGTTTCCCCAATGTATATTTCTCCAGCCGTGGCCGTTTCTAGGCCGGCAATCATTCTGAGAATGGTAGATTTCCCACAACCAGAAGGCCCTACCAGTACCCAAAATTCTCCATCGGGGACGGTAAAAGTAATATCTTCGATTGCGGCAACCGCAGCTACGATCGCTGTAGTTTGGTTAAATCGGCGAGTAATACCTTCTAGTCTGACATTTGCCATGGGAATAGTTAGCAGTAGGTGGGTAGGGCTACCCTACTTATAAAGTTTGTGCGTAAATCCTGCGTAAAAATCAATTAGACAGCAAAAGCTAACTTTGATCTTACTAGTTTTGTGGCAGCTGTAACATCCAAGGGTTGAGCAAACCAAAAACCCTGGCCATAATCACAACCCAAATCTTGAAGATTACGTAACTGTTCATGGGTTTCAATGCCCTCCGCTACTACTTCCATCTCCAGACTTTTCCCCAAGAGAATAATCGTCTTGACGATCGAGCTAGGCATTTTTGAGCTTTTCAGACTCGATGCTTGGTTCTCCTTAGATTCTGGATTATTTCCCTGCCGGGGGCTGACAAAAAATTGATCAATCTTTAGAGTATTAACTGGAAATTGGTAAAGATAACTGAGGGAAGAGTAACCAGTACCAAAATCATCGATAGCAACTTCAATTTCTCGCTCCTGCAATTGCTTCAAAATTTGATCTGCTAATTCTGGTTTTTCTAAAAGCGCACCTTCAGTAACTTCTAAATTGAGATATTTTCCAGATAATCCAGTTTCGGTCAATATTTCATCGATCGAACTAATTAATTCTGGATGGACAAGCTCTTGAGCAGAAATATTCACACTGATCGTCCAAGGGGGCAAACCTAGGGTGTTGTCATCTAGCTTATTTATTTGCTCTGTTTCCTCAGACTTGCGTAGATTACGGGCACTTGCACTGAGCAAAGCCGGAGTGGAAGTATTATTTCTAACCATGTAATCTAACTGCCAAATCCGGAGCTGCCAGCAAGCACTGCGGAGGAGCCAATAACCTATGGGAATTAGTAACCCAGTCTCCTGGGCGAGGGGAAGAAAGCGATCGGGGGGCACTAGGCCACGGGTGGGGTGTTGCCACCGGAGGAGTGCCTCAAAACCCTTGAGTTCGCCGGTAGTTAGGGAAATAATCGGCTGATAGTATACGTGAAATTGTTTGGGAGTTGTATCCTCTAATTTTCCCTGACAGTAGTAATCTCTTTCCTTCGGAATTTCCCAGTTGATCTCAATATTTTTTAAACTGTATCGGCGCTTATGATCGCTAATTATATCAACCGCCTGACGAATATCAGTTTCTAGCTGCAATAGTTCCACCGCAGTTTTGTGCATTTCCTGATCAAAAATTTCGTAGCGTCCCTTGCCCATAGCTTTTGCTCGGTAGAGCGCCGTATCAGCATCCCGTAACAGAGCATCAGGGCTTTCCGTCACTTCCGAACTCATGATTATGCCAATACTAGCTCCACTGAGCACCTCATTTCCTTCTAGGTTAAAGGGCGATCGCAAAGTACGATGAATCCGTTCCGCAATTTGGGTAGCATAGCCAATATCTTTGATCCCCTCTAGCAAAATTGTAAATTCATCACCCCCCAAACGAGCTACAGTGTCACCATCCCGGACACAGCTTTCTAACACCCGAGAGATTGCCTGCAACAAAAGATCTCCTATTCCATGACCAAAGCTATCATTGACGGCCTTAAAGCGATCGAGGTCAATGTATAAAACTGCAAACTTATAGTTAGGAGAAAGCCGTAATTTCTCTAGGGCTTGACTAAGGCGGCGGTGAAACAATGCCCGATTTGAGAGACCAGTGAGGGGGTCGTAGAGGGCTTGCTTTTGAAGTTGTTCCTTATCCCGTTTGCGCTCTGTAATATCTTGAACTGTCCCTTCGTAGTAAAGGAGTTTACCCATTTCATCCCGCACTGCCCTAGCATTCTCCGATATCCAGATTAAAGATCCATCGGAGCGATATACCTCCGACTCAAAGTCCTCTACAACGCCATGCTCCTGCAATAGATCGCCAAATTCTTGACGGCGTTGGGGGTCTTTATAAAGTTGTTGTTCAATATCTGTCAGGCTACTAATTAGGGCTTCTGGACTTGAATAACCATAAATTTTTGCAAGGGCGGGATTAACCCGGATATAGTTACCATTGGGGGTAGTTTGAAAAATTCCTTCAATGGCATTCTCAAAAATACTCCGATAGCTCTCCTCCGCTTGTTTGAGGGCATGGATGAGGTGTTCTTGCACTGCGTCACAGGATTTGCGATCGGTAATATCTGTAATAAAGCCCTCCACTCCGATTACTCCCCCAAAGTCATCAAAGACTCCTTGACCCTTCTCCCAGACCCATTTCATTTCTCCACTTTTCGTATAAATTCGATACTCCACCACATAGGGTTGGTGCCGGGCTAGGGCGTTGGCCACCGCATCATCAATTTTGGAGCGATCGTCAGGATGAGCTAGATTTTGATAGAAATTTAGGTTTCCCACCAACTCTTCACTAGAATGGCCTGTTAAATTTAAGCATCCCTCACTCATGTAGGTAGTCATCCAACTAGGGGTATTCCGACAGACAAAAGCAATTCCCGGCAGAGAGTCAATTAAGGTACTCAGACGACGTTGACTCTCTTCTAGATCAACCACAGATTGTTTACGTTGGAGGGCTAACCCCAATTGAGATGCTACAGCAGTAATCAACTGAATCAAAGATTTATCTTCAGGGCGAGATTGGAGCATGAAAAAGACTAATACCGCCACTACCTGCTCCCCAGCTAAAATAGGTACTCCAAAAGCTGCCTTTAAACCCAAAGACTGTGCCGCCTCTCGCCGCTGAAAAATATTACTTTCCGCCACATTATCAATCCATCTCGATCGCCCCAACCATACCTGCCCCACTAGGCCTTGCCCTTTAGCAAAAGTAACTTCCTCAATTTCTTGTCGAGCCAAGGTAAAACTTTCTTGGAGATACTGTTGTTCTGGATCATTTAGCTGAAGACACCAAGCCGGACTTGCCTGAAGACATGTCCCCTCAGCATTGGGAACCCATACCTCCCCGTACTGCCAGTTCGTTGCCTGACAAACTCGTTTTATAGTAGCATCCATTGCCTGGTGAAAATCTGTAGAAGCATTAATTATTTGAGTTAGGTCTTGGAGTAGAGAAATTTTTTCTTCTGCTTGCTTGACGGCAGAAATATCACTAATGAATCCCTCTAGAGTTACTAGCTCTCCTGTAGGGGCAAAAATACCGATGCCTTGATCCCAAACCCATCTAATTTCACTCGATCGAGTTATAATTCGATAATTTAAACTGTAGGACTGCTGATTATTGATAGCTCTATTAATCTCTGTATGAACGTACTCCCGATCTTGGGGATGGGTAATATCATCTAACCCGTTAACAATCCCTCCCATTAATTCCGTGGCAGTATAGCCAGTAAGTTTTTGACAGCCATGACTAACAAATGTCAGAGTGTAGTTAGGGTCATTATCGTTAGTGTAGATCATCCCCGGCAAATTATGCATTAGGGCTGATAGAGATACCTGATTAGTTGCTAATTTCACGGCAATCTTTGGGGACATACTAAAGAATATTTCCTAAAAAGTTAAGGATTTTTCGGCAAGGTTGTCCCGTGCATTACGCAAGGTATTCCTACTCCTTTACAAAATAAATTGGTGGTTTTAACTGAGTAGATGGGACAGAAATATCAACTTACTGAGTAGTAATAAGATTACTGCTGTCTTAGTAATTTTTCAATGATTAATCCCAGCCAAAGCACCCTGTTTCTGAAGTCAATCTCTATTTCCCCTAGATTACTGATTCTCCTAA
This sequence comes from Coleofasciculaceae cyanobacterium OTE_70_metabat_329, assembly GCA_031374985.1. Taxonomy (GTDB): domain Bacteria; phylum Cyanobacteriota; class Cyanobacteriia; order Cyanobacteriales; family JAAUUE01; genus JAAUUE01. The sequence goes on from JANMHD010000417.1 coordinate 5,208, forward strand.
CTTCCCTTGTACTACTATAGTGATTTTAATCCTTTGGCAAATCAAATTGCTTTTAGTAAAGGATTGTACCCATCGAAGACGAGGGAAATCCTTCAGGATTGCTACAGAAAAAAGTAATTATGGAGAAGAAATTGTCAAAAAATTTGCAACTACCATTATTACATTTGTAGTCTACAGTCTTCTTAAGAGTAGTAATAATAATGATTTCAGGGATCAAGACTAAGGATATACTATCTAAACAATATCAAATTTTTTCAATTAAGAAGTTAAATTAACTACTAAATCAGCTTAATTAGCCAAACAGAGGAAAATAATATTGTACGCTCTTGAGACGATCTTCAAGGGATCATTTAAGAAATTTTCTAGGCTGCCCTATGACCCCCTATTTATTCCTCCTGCCTGCCTTATTCGTTCTAGCCCTGACTGTATTCTTTCCAGCTGGGCAAGCATTTTTTCTCAGCTTTACTCGCTATGAGTATGATCTCACTAAAGCTCCTCAGTGGGTGGGCACAGCAAACCTCCAGCGCCTAGGTCAAGACCCGGTATTTTGGAAAACTGCTGGTAATACTTTGCTATATCTAGGAATAGTAGTGCCGATTTTAGTAATTGTTCCCCTGTTATTAGCGATATTAGTCGATCGCCAACTGCGGGGCATGAATTGGTTTCGAGTGGCTTTTTATACCCCGGTAGTTATTTCGATGGTGGTGGCCGGAATTGCTTGGCGGTGGTTATACAACTCTAATGGTCTTTTCAATCAATTATTAAAAACTCTTAATCTAGAAGCTATTCCGTGGTTGACTAGTCCCCAATGGGCACTTTTTAGTGTTATGGGAGTGACTATCTGGAAAGGGTTGGGCTATTACATGGTAATCTATCTGGCTGGGTTGCAATCTATCCCCGGAGAATTGTACGAAGCGGCTGCTATAGATGGGGTAGATGGAGTTGGCAAACATTGGAGTATTACCCTGCCTTTGATGCGCCCTTATCTTTTTTTGGTGGCCGTAATTTCTGCCATCTCTGCTACTAAAGTTTTTGAAGAAGTTTTTATTATGACCCAAGGAGGCCCGAGAAATAGCTCTAAAACCCTTGTCTATTATCTTTATGAACAGGCTTTTAATAATTTAGAAATTAGCTATGCTTGTACGATCGGGCTAGTTATGTTTCTGGCAATTTTGCTCCTGTCTATTATCAACCTTAAGCTTTCCGGCAGTAGCATTTATGGGAGTCGTTGATGCAGCATTACTAACTACCCCAAGTTTAGCTGAAGCTGACATCTTAAGCCCTGTCTGAGGGATGATTAGAATTAATCTCATGGGCAAGCATTTCTTCTAAACGCAAAATTGTCTGGTTTTGCATACTCAACATTTGTCTAAGTTCAGCTATGTCTCGCTCCCTTAGGCTATCAATTTTCTGATGTAAGGATTCAATTTCTATTTCTGCCTTGATATTAACATCTAGGTCTTGTTTCGCCTTATCTCGATCGACTCCTGATTGTCGATTTTGGCTCATCAAAATAAAGGGAGTAGCATAGGCAGCTTGAAAACTAAGGGCAAGATTCAGGAGAATAAAGGGGTATTCATCCCAATGTTTAATCCAGCTAATAACATTTAGAAAAATCCATAATGCCAATAGAGAGCTTTGGATAAGAATAAATCTCCAAGAACCAACGGTAGCTGTCACAACATCAGCAATATGTTCTCCTCTAGAAGATTGAAAACGTCTAATTTTAGTCGATTTTTCCATATTTATAGCTCTTTACTAGTTCAGGAATTACAGGCAAGGAACTTAAGCCCCTTGTTCAATAAAAATAATTATTCTGCATGAAAAGTAAATTAAAAGAAGGCCGGAACTCTTCTGCGGTTGGCGGGTAAGCCCCGATCGCTAAGGAGAAATAAATTAATTTGGCAGTTTCTAGGAGTAGGGAGCCTAATATTATCAAGTCCGGCAAATTCACAGGTAGCATTACCAATTAGGAGTCCTTGGCTATTAAATATGCGTAAGTTGTAGCCATACTCCCTAGCAGTGAGGGCAAAGTGATTAATTAAACTATATTTTTCTACATAATTAATAAAGCTCCAAATCTGGCGATCGACAATGAGATCTATGCGGCGCTCTTGGGGATATCCTAACCAATTTATCACCACTCGTTGCCCAAACTGATCCCGGATCCACCAGAGGCTAGGATTAGTAATTCCTGCTTGAGAGATAGTATTAAAAGTAAATACACCTTGGCTTAAAGCCTTATCTGGCTCATTAATTAGCTCCAACTCCAAGGGAGGATTTGCCACATTTTGAGCATAGGCTGGCAAGGTTACTAAGTTAGTAAGTAGGTTAGTAATTAGGTTAGTAATTATGCCAAGGAAATAAATTTTCAAAGCTCTCTTTCCTAGATACATTTTCAAAGCCTCCTTCTCAAGACAAATTTTCAAAGCCCCTTCCCAAGGGGGTTGGGGGTTCTCTTACTCATAATTTAGTTGGGTTCTCTGATTCATAGCTTTTCCGCTAGTCTTAACTTAGCCGATCGAGCACGAGGATTAATTGCCATTTCTTCCTCAAGAGGCAGAATAGGTTTCTTGGTTAATACTTGTAATTGAGAGTTTTCTCGAAGGCTATGTTTTACTATTCTATCTTCTAAACTATGGAAACTAATAATTGCGATTTTGCCTTGAGGTTGGAGCCAGTGGGGGGCAATTTGGAGAAATTTTTCTAGGGAAGCTAGTTCCTGATTTACCACAATTCTTAGAGCTTGAAAAATCCGAGTAGCAGGGTGAATTCTGCCATAACGATAGGCACGGGGAACTGATTTACTAATAGTTTCTGCAAGTTTAGTTGTAGTTTGAAAAGGTCGTTCTTCTACAATTATTTTGGCTAATCGGCGGGATAATCTTTCTTCACCATACTTGAAAAAAATATCTGCTAATTGCTTTTCCTGCCAATAGTTAATTATAGTTTTAGCAGTTAATTCTTGGTTTTGATCCATCTGCATATCTAGGTCAGCTTCGAGACGGAAACTAAATCCTCGACTGGGTTCATCTAGCTGGTAGGAACTCACCCCCAGATCAGCAATTATGCCCGCAAATTTTATCGCTCCGGGCTGGTAGTTGACAAAATTGCCCTGCCAGAAACTAAGTTGGCTTTCATATTCTTTGAGGAGACTTTGACAATGTTCGATCGCTTCCTGGTCTCGATCGAGGGCTGTTACTTTTCCCCCCGCCTCTAAAATTAAACGGGTATGTCCGCCCCCCCCAAGGGTGACATCTGGATAATGTCCTCCGGGTTGAATAGCCAAGCCTGTGATCACTTCTTGGGGCAATACAGATTGATGAGAAAATTCTTTAGTCACTAACTTTTTTCCTAGTTCCCTAGCTTGCTGTTCTAGCCAGTTTTCTAAATCTGCCATTTCCTTGGCGCACTTCCCGGTATAAACGCCCAAAGATTCTCTTATTTGGAACTTCTTACTCTAATTTTGTTAGAAAACTCATACCTATTATACACTAGAATCAAATTCCCCCTAGATAGTGACTGAGCTGGGTTGAAGTAGAGTGACTGAGAAGAATCGAAGTCCGGGAGAGGACTTATACCCAATTTTTCGGTGAATTTTGTTAAAGAGAATTATTTATTAACCCGATCGCCCGATGCCTTAACCACCCATGCTAACTACTAATCAATCCACCCCCTCCCATCAACCTAATCAATTTACTAACTGGCAGGCGATCGAAGGTACGGTTGCCGCCATCGCTCAAGAATTAACTGGGATTGAAACTATTACTGACCCAATTCAGGTAGCAAAACTCTCTACGGACTACTACCACTTCAGTCCAGTTCTCCAACCCCTCCTCAAGGATAAAATTGGGAATTTAGTAGCTCGCCCCAGTACGATCGAAGAAGTTCTCCAAGTAGCTCAAGTCTGTGTCCATCACAAAACTCCCCTGATCGTCCGGGGGGCGGGAACTGGCAATTATGGACAGTGCATTCCCCTCTACGGGGGCTTAGTGCTTGATCTCAGCAAAATGACCAAGATTAACTGGTTGCAACCCGGCCTAACTTCTGTAGAGCCGGGAATCAAGATGGCAGCTTTTGATAAGCAAGCACGGGAAATAGGCTGGGAATGGCGGATGGTTCCTTCTACCTATCGCACAGCGACGATCGGCGGGTTTATTGCGGGGGGGAGCGGCGGGATTGGGTCGATTACCTACGGGCAGTTGCGCGATCGGGGGAATATCCATGCCCTAAAGGTAGTCACTATGGAAGATACCCCCAGAATTATTGAACTGCGAGGGGATGAAATCCAGAAAGTAAACCATAACTATGGAACTAATGGGATTATTGTGGAACTAGAAATACCCTTGGCTCCCGCCCTGCCTTGGGCTGAAGTGATTGTTACCTTTACAGATTTCATGACTGCTGCCAGATTTGGTCAAGCCTTAGGGGATGCAGATGGCTTAGTTAAAAAATTAGTAAGTATTCATGCTGCCCCGATCCCTAGCTATTTTGTCGCCCTCAAGAATTATCTCCCTGCTGATTGTCATTGTGCTTTAGTGATGATCGCTGAATTTTGCCTAGAGCCATTTCAGAATTTGGTTAGAGAATTTGGGGGTGAAATTACCTATCAAAAAACTGCTAAAGAAGCCACCAAAGGTACAAGTTTATTGGAATTTACTTGGAACCACACCACCCTCCATGCCCGGAGTGTAGATACTAATCTTACCTACTTGCAAACCTTATTTCCCGTAGATAAAGAGCTAAAACTCCTAGATCATATGTACAAGCATTTTGGTGATGAATTAATCCCCCATCTAGAATTTATTCAAATGCACGGGCAGACTCTGCCTGCCTCCTTGCAGATAGTCCGCTATTCCACCGAAGCTAGGTTAAACGAGATTATCAAATACCACGAAGACATGGGTGCTTTCATTGCCAATCCCCATACTTATATTTTGGAAGATGGCGGCATGAAGGCGATCGATCCCCTGCAATTAGATTTCAAAAAATTAGTTGACCCCTACGGTCTATTAAATCCGGGCAAAATGAAAGCATGGTCAAATTTATTACCCTAGAAAGTAACAAGATGTAAGAACCTCCATGTCTTTAGACCTGAGAGTGTCAAGGTGATACTATAGTTGAAGAAAAGCTACTACAAATATTTGTCTAATTGTAAATTTGCTTGCCCCTACTCTGCCTGAGCGAGATTGACTTGCCGGGAAACTTATATTTATCTAGTTAAACTTAGAGGATTGCGATTATGGAAGAAGCTGTAGGAATGGTAGAAGTGCGGGGTTGGCCTCCGGCTTTGGCAGCAGCAGATGCAATGGTAAAAGCAGCAAATGTTATGTTGGTGGGCTATGAAAAATTAAGCGGGGCTTTCTATACAGTTATTGTCCGGGGTAGTGTCTCGGAGGTGAAAGCGTCTGTGGAAGCTGGTGTGGAAGCAGTAAAAAAAGTCCAAGCAGGAGCCGCACCGGGAGAGAAGTTACTTTTGTCTTACCATTTGATTCCTCGACCTAGTGAAAATATTAGTCATGTGTTGTTACCGAAGGAGTATGATATGGCGATCGAAGCCTTCCGAGTCAGGGGTTAGACTAGAGCTAATTGAGAGGCGATTCTAATAAAGTATGGTACATTTCAAAACCCGTCGTTTTGTCAAGTATGAGGCGATCGCTGCCATACCTTTATTTTTCTGATTAAAAACCTCTTACCACTCGACCTGCCCACCTTGGTTGCCTATAGCAATCTGTTGGCAAAAAGTTGGATAGAGCAGGTTGCAAAAAGCTGTGCAGTGCCTTAACTTGTTTACACAAGTATTCTTTCCGGTCATCTTTTGCGTAACCATTACTGTTTTTAGATCAACTTATAGTCACGGTTGGCTCTAACATCGACTTGAAGATTAGTCTATTTTTCTTTAGCTCTTTCTTAGAGAATGTTTGACAAGTCATTCTGTATTTTCTATGTACTGATTGTGATGCTTACCGTTGTTATCTGGGCGGCAATGTTTGCTAATCGATGGCGATCGTGGATG
>JANMHD010000425.1:0-1797 GCA_031374985.1 Coleofasciculaceae cyanobacterium OTE_70_metabat_329
AGAATTACGGCTATCAAGTACGTTATAAAACTTTTAAGATATGCAGCAGGGAACCATTGTCGCCATTGCCACAGCTATAGTACCAGAGCAGGGTAGTGTGGGCATTGTCCGGCTATCAGGGGAAGAATCTCTGGCGATCGCCAAAACTATTTTCTATGCTCCGGGGCAGCAATCTTGGGCAAGTCACAGAATCCTTTATGGTTATGTGCGTTCTCCCCAATCCCAACAGGTAGTGGATGAGGCATTATTACTCCTAATGCTTGCCCCCCGTTCCTACACCAGGGAAGATGTGGTGGAATTTCATTGTCATGGGGGAATCATCCCAGTCCAGCAAGTCCTGCAACTCTGTCTAGAGCAGGGGGCAAAGTTGGCACAACCGGGAGAATTTACTCTGCGGGCTTTCCTCAATGGACGCTTAGATCTAACCCAAGCAGAAAGTATTCAGGATTTAGTGGGGGCAAAATCTCCTCAAGCTGCCCAAGCCGCCCTAGGGGGATTACAGGGAAAACTAGCCCATCCCCTGCGCCAACTACGGGATCAATGTTTAGATTTATTAGCAGAAATTGAGGCTCGGATTGATTTTGAAGAAGATCTACCGCCCTTGGATGAGGAGGCTGCTATTAAAACTTTGCAAACTATCACCGCCGAATTAACCCAAATTCTCGCCACCGCCGATCGGGGGGAATTACTCCGCCGGGGGGTAAAAATTGCGATCGTGGGTCGCCCAAATGTGGGGAAATCTAGCCTACTGAATGCTTGGAGCCGGAGCGATCGGGCGATCGTCACTCCCTTACCGGGGACAACCCGGGATGTGGTGGAATCTCAGTTAGTGGTAGGGGGGATTCCAGTACAGGTGTTGGATACTGCCGGGATTCGGGAAACTTCTGACCAAGTAGAAAAAATGGGGGTAGAGCGATCGCATCTAGCGGCCCAGAATGCTGATCTGATCTTACTAACTATTGATGCTGCTGAGGGCTGGACTAGGGCAGAGCAGGATATCTATGAGCAAATTCAACCCCGCCCTTTCTTGTTGGTGATTAATAAAATAGACCTAAATCCCAATCCGGTAATTCCTGATAGTTGGCAGACTCCTCCCCGGCAGGTAGTCACTACTGCTGCCGCCCAAGGGGAAGGAATCGATCGCCTAGAAATTGCTCTTCTTGCTACTATTCAGGGACAAAATTTCATCGCTGCAAACCTAGATATCGCCATTAATCAACGCCAATCTGCTGCCCTCACCGCCGCTAAAACTGCCCTCCTCCAAGTCCAAGAAACTATTACAGAAAAACTACCCTTAGATTTCTGGACGATCGATCTCCGCACCGCCATCCATGCCTTGGGAGAAATCACTGGGGAAGAAGTAACAGAATCAGTACTCGATCGAATTTTCAGCCGCTTTTGTATTGGCAAGTAATGTATTGCTCTCTTCTCAAAAGAACATATTTTTTTAAGGAGATTGGGGGTTTCTTGATTACCCGTTGTAATGATTAGTCTAGCTAATAGCTGGCACTGGAAAATTGTCATAGTTCTGGAGTTGTCATCGGTATTCCTACCCAACTATGATGGTTGTTAAGAAATAAAAAAATTAAACATTTTGGGTCAATTATTTGCTGCCGAAGGCAGCAGACAATTCACATACTTAAAAAACTAATCAGTAGGGAGGTTATGGTGATGGTCATGATGACAGAGAAACCCGCTAATAAGCGTTTCACCATGCAGGTACAAGAAATTGCCCCTGAAACTACAGCGATTCGATCGCAAGACTGGGATCGCGATCGCTTTGATATTGAATTTGGT
>JANMHD010000441.1:0-2210 GCA_031374985.1 Coleofasciculaceae cyanobacterium OTE_70_metabat_329
AGTAGACCCCTTAGCCCGGAGGCAGTTCTGGCGGTTGATTAATGAGTTTGCCCGTCAAGGTACAGCTATCCTAGTGACAACTCATTACCTAGAAGAAGCAGAGCAGTGCAATCGTATGGGATTTATGGTAGCTGGGGAAGTGGTAGCTCAGGGAACCCCCACAGAAATCAAGGCGGCACAACCGGGGCAACTCCTAGAAATGGTAGTGGTTAGGGGTGCATTATCCTCAGAAAACCGTCTGCAAGCGGCGGCGGATCTATTAAAGCAACATTTAGCCCCGTGGCGAGTATCTATTTTTGGCGATCGCCTCCATCTGGTATTGGATCACCCCGATCGAGAAATACCCCAAATTCAATCCATTTTAAAATCAGCCAAAATCAAAATAGATTCCCTGCGGCCGATTCCTTTTTCCTTAGAAGATGCTTTTATTGGCATTGTTCAACGATTACAGAAATCCTAGGGATTATGGCAATTAAAATCACGGTTCTCCTCAAAAAATTAGCGGTTATCCGCACTTAACTATGATGGGGATAATTTGCGATAGTAAATATAAGCCAAAGGTTCAGCCCTAACAACACCAGATCAGCGACACCAAGGCTAGGTTAGACTAAACTTAAAAACTCATTTCAACTAAGGCAGGAAATCTATGAGCTTCTCCATTCAATCTGTTTATACTTGGTATCGCAATATTATCCGTAACCCCAAATATCGCTGGTGGGTAATTGCTGGTACTTTAGTTTATGTTTTGAGTCCCTTTGATATTGCCCCAGATTTTATTCCCGTTATCGGTCAAATTGATGATGTCCTGCTTGTAACTTTGCTAGTCTCAGAAGTTTCCCAAGTGGTAGTTGAAGGGATTAAGCGTCGTCAAGGGAAAGTGACTAATGATATGAATGACGTAGCGGTCGCCACTCCAGAAGAAGTGGTTGATGTCAAGGCCGTCTCAATCGATTAGTTACTGATCTTCAAGTCCCCCTTTTCAAGGGGGATTTAGGGGGATCCTCTAGCCAAACATCTGAACACAAACTGCGGTAGGGAGTAACTATCTACAAGTTAGGAGTTAAGATAGAGAGCTTTCTTTCATGATACATTCAGCAATTCTCGCTCCGGCGCCCGGATTTCCTAAACGGCGGCGACCATTCTCGCTAATGATTTGTAGGCGATCGGCATTTTGCAGCAGGTCATAAATAGCTTTACCCACTTGTTGAGGTTGCTTAACTAAAGTGAGAGAAGATCCCAAAAGGCGGGTTTGTGCCTCAGCAAAAGCGTAGGTGTATTGAGGTCCGGCACCGGGAATAGCGATCGCCGGTTTCCCCAGCCCCACAAACTGTTCCGTGGCGGTTCCGGCCATGGCTACTGCTACATCCGCTCGCAGGACAGATTCCTTAAATCCTGATTGAGTTAAAACTAAAGTTGCCAGCCCAGAGCTAAAAACTAAGCTTTGCTGGGCAGGAGTTAATCCTGTTTCCCCCTGAACTACGCTAGACCGCCAACCATGCTGCAAAAGAGTTTTACTTAAAATATCTAGATCTAAAGATGGGACGATCGCCGCCAAGAATAATAACGGTTGATGGGAAAATTGCTGTAAACAACCTGTAACACTCTTAACTAACAATTGCCAGTTTTCGTAAGCTTCGGGAGGACGGGAGCCGGGTAAGAGAAGAATAGAAAGCGATCGCCTATCTTCTGCTAAATCTATAATTGCCTCCTCCCCCACTTCTGCCAAATCATCCATCATGGGATTTCCCAGATCAAAAGCCTTAATTCCCCTTTGACAGAGCATTTGAGTTGTCAAACTATCTCTAGGAAATACCCCCAAACAACGCGATCGAGTCATGAGCCACCTTTCCCAAGGCAGATATACCGAACCAGACCAACCATCCCACCAAGGCCTATTGGACAATCGTCCCGCTTCATCCCGGAGATAATATTCAGATTTAGCTGTCCCCACAAAATAATACTTTGCCCCACTCAGCCAAGCTAATAGCAAGGGCACAAGATCTCCTACCGCCAGAATAATACCTCCAGAACTCCGCCAACTCCGAATAGCACTCCATTGTTGCCATAGCAATGTCAATAAGCCCCCTCGCACATCTCGCCATAGTTGGCGCTTATCCATGATGAAGCCCCCAGAGGGCATAATTTTAGTCTTCCCTACTAAGGAAATTCCCAACTGGGTATAAGGTCTGCCTTCACCGACTAAGGGTAAA
>JANMHD010000470.1:0-7453 GCA_031374985.1 Coleofasciculaceae cyanobacterium OTE_70_metabat_329
CCTGAGTTGGGGGGAAATAGTCGGAATATTTTGTAGATCAAAACCATAATCATCCTTGAGTTTGCCATAGAAATTCAGGGGGGATTTTCCGGTAAGCAAAAATAATAAAGTTACCCCAAGAGCGTATAAATCTGATTGCGGACAAGGATTTCCTTGATTTTGCTCCGGTGCACTGTAGCCTCCCTCAGCCCCAATTCTAGTTTTTAGATTTGTGCCTACTTCCTTCACCGCCCCAAAGTCTAGCAATACAATTTGATTATCTAAGTGCCGTACCATCAAGTTAGCGGGTTTAATATCTCGGTGAATTAGCGGGGGTGTTTGAGAATGAAGATAGTTAAGAATTTGGCAAGTTTGCTGCATCCAAGTAATCGCCTGAGTCATACCCACAGCACCACTTCTTACCACCCGTGCCTCCAAATCTTCCCCGTGGATTAATTCCATTGCTAAGTATTTCTTATTTTGCTCTACAAAAGAAGCATAATAGTGGGGAATCCCTGGATGATTCAGCCCTTGTAATACCTTCGCCTCACGGGTAAATAGTTCTTGAGCCTTCGCCACCTCTGCCAACTCTGCATTTATTTCCTTGATGACTAGCAGGGGCGATCGTCGCTCACGAGCCAAAGGTTCCACCGCCAGATAAGTAATTCCCATACCGCCTTGGCCTAGAATTCGTAATACCTGATAATTAGCGATCGACTCTTGGACAGGGGCTAAAAGTTCGCCGCAGTGAATACAAAATAAATTATTAGCTAGATTTCCCTCATGGTTGCACTTTTTCTTGCCCAAATTGTTACTTATGTCAACACCCGGAGCAGTAGTACCTTCGGTTACGGGCGGGATTTTGAATTGGAGGACTGGGCCATCTTTGGCTAATTGTAGCAAGCCCTCCCCCGGCAGCACCGCCCGACTCACTAAGACATCATTTAAGAAAGTACCGTTAACCCCTTGATTAACTACCTGCCAGCCCCCACCTTGAGCAAAATTTCCCGGCAATAACTCTACGTGATAACGAGAAACCAACTCATGATCAATTACCACATCATTATCTGCAGCCCGCCCTAATCGAATTGTTATTCTGCGATCGAAGCTCCATTGTTCAAGGGGAGTATCCGCTGGAAAATCTAGTAGGGTTAGAGTGACGAGGGAATTAGGATTACTCATAGGCTTAAGGAGGAGTTAGTTAAAACATTTGTTGCTGTTCAAATATGGGCTGGACTTTAACCCGAACTAACAGAACAGTAATATTATCGTGACCATTGTGTTCATTAGCAAATTCAATTAACCGACTGACTCCCTGGTTGAGGTTGGCTCGGGAACTCAGTAGGGGGGTAAGGTAGCTCTCCCAATTTTTTTCTAGGAGGTCATTGTCTGATAAACCATCAGAACAAAGAATAAATAAGCTATCTTCATTAATTTCAAAAAACTGTACATCGGGTTTAATAAAGTCGGTGCTTCGTGGGCCTAGAGCTTGGGTAAGTTGGTAGGCATCGGGGCGGGAATAGGCAATATCTGGTTCTACCCCCCGTCTAATTTCTCGCTGCCCCACTTCATGATCTGTAGTTAGTTGTTCTAGACCGCCTTTGCGGGTGATCCGGTAGACTCGGCTATCTCCCACATGAGCGATCGCCACATTGGTATCCTGCAAGAGCATCATAACTAGGGTTGTACCCATCCGTCCGCTGCCAGAGGAGCTTTTTTGCTGATTAATATCATAAATTACCTGATTCGCCGAAATCACGCCCTCCATAATCACCTGTTGACTAGGAAGCTGATCTTGCCATGCTTCTTGAAAGTAGTGCTTCAGGGTTTCCACGGCCAAGGAGCTAGCCACTTCCCCTGCTGCATGACCGCCCATCCCATCACAAAGCACGTACAAGCCTCTGGCTTTGATAGTTTTACCTAGGGGGTGTTCTTGCTTTTCTAAGCGGACTTGAATACCAAAATTATCTTCGTTGTGGTCTCTTTGTTGCCCAATATCAGTGTAGCCAGCATCATCAAGGCTCAGAAGCTGCATAGGTAGCACTACCGTAGGCGAGTCATCATTAGGGCGACCACTACTATAGCTACTACTAATCTTGGTTTTGTCAGCTTGAATAAAAGTATCTGTTTCTGCAAATAAAAATTCTTCCTCCACTACTGGTGGAATTTCACTTTGCTGTTCAATTTGTTGTTCAACTTGTTGATGTAGACCAGCCAATTTATTCTGCAAGGCTACAGGAGTAGAAATTTCTCCCTTAGCTAATTCTTCTAAAAGCTGGTTAATAATTATATGGGGTGAAGCAGGAGACAAGGTGAGGAGGGTTTTTCCTAATTCGGCTAGGGCTGGTTGGGAAGGCTCGATAGTAGGGTCAGGAACAGAATCAGGAGCGGAGGCTACTAAATTAGGGTTAGGATACAAACACTGGAGACTTAGAGCTTGGTCTTCATCTAAATGGAGATTGCCTAATTCCAGTAAACTTTGTTGCTGTTGCCAAGGGATTAGAGCTTCCCAAAGTAAAGTTATTTCTTCTAACCAGTATAATACTTGAAAAATTGGTATTTCTTCACTTCCCCACAGGTCGCTCAGGAGTTGCCATTGGGAGCGATCTTCTAACAAAATTACACTTTGTCCCTCAGTTTCCCATGTATCTTGAACTGGGGGTAGGGTTTGAATAAAAGAAGAGCGGAGGTCTAGATAGGGTTGAAAGATAGCCGGAATTTCTGCCCGGGTAGCTAGGTCAGAAATTTGGAGGGGTTGACAATCTAGAACACTTCCTTGCCATCCAGAATTTTGGTTGTCTTCCCAAGTTTGGGGTTCCAATATTTGGTAACGTTGATGGCGATCGAGATAAATAACTTCTGGCGTTAATTCTGGAGCTAATTCTCCCGTTTCTGATGACGAGGGGGCTTGGGGAGAAATATCCGATACTACTGCCCACCAAACTGTACCTGTGAAAGCTCCACAGTTATGACAAGTAGCAGCACTAGTTAGAACCTCCGTACTACAATCTTGGCAGACCTTGTGGGTGAGGGAGGAACCACAATTTTGACAGAACCTATTAGCTTCTGGGTTTTCAAACTCACACTGGGGGCAAATCAACATAATTAGTACTGGTGGTTGGTTGAAACTTACGTTGCCATATCTTATCCTAATCATAAATCCTTACACCTTAAAATCTAGATTTTTCCGTTCTAAGGAGTGAGACTCTAGTTGTGTGCTATTTTAACTACATTCTCTTGTTATGTAGACAAAATATTTTTAATATTTAAGGATATTTTACGCCTCACGCTAACAGGATGTTAACTATAGGTCAACTATCGCTTGGTAGTTTGGTTCGACCGTACTTCTCCAAAACATGATTATAAAATTATTAAAGCTCAGTATTTTCCCTAGAATTTCTTTTTTTTCCTATAGTCTAGCTAATAGATTAAGATTGTTACAGGAATGCAGTTGAAAGTATTACTTCCCTAGCTCTAGCAGGAAAATTGCCGTACATACTTAGACTCTTTTAGGTGTGTGTTTCCCTCTTATTTCTTCTAGATGATGTCTTAGTCTATCTAAATCTAACCTGTAATATTTTTTGCTTATCTTAAGTCTAGTATTTTTAATTTAGATTGAGACAAGTAATTTACTCGATATATGTATCATTAGAGGAGCAGGCTGTGTATCCCCCCACAGGACAGTTAAGTACTATTTTAATCATTGATGATAATTTAGCAAACATTCATATTTTGGCTAAATTACTAGAACACTCGGGATTTGTGGTCAGGGTGGCAGAAAATGGAGAAGGTGCGATCGAGCAATTACAAAGAGAAATACCCGACTTAATCTTATTAGATGTAATGATGCCGGGGATTGATGGCTTCCAGACCTGCGCTGTTATCAAAGAAAACCCCACTACCACCAATATTCCAATCATTTTTATGACTGCTCTGGACCAAACGGTGAATAAACTGCGGGGTTTAAGTTTGGGGGCAGTGGATTATATTACTAAGCCTTTTGACCATCAGGAAGTTATTGCCCGAATTCACCTACATTTGGAATTATATAAACTCACAGAAAAGTTAAAGCAGGAAATAAGCGATCGTACCGCCGCCGAATTATCCTTACAAGCTCTGAATGTAGACTTAGAAAGACAAGTTATCAAAAAAACGGCCGCTCTCCAACAAACGATGGCGCAACTCCAGCAGACCTATTCTCGATTATTAGCTAGAGAAAAGCAACTAGAGTACGATGTTTGCCATGATGCCTTAACGGGTTTACCGAATCGAGTTTGGTTGATGAATCGATTGCAGCAATTAATTCAGGCGGCTAGTAAGGGCGGGCTGACCTACGGTATTTTATTTATTGACCTCGATCGCTTCAAGGTCATCAACGATAGTTTAGGCCATTTAATTGGCGATCAACTCCTAAGAGGTGTGGGCAAAAGAATCGAGGCTTGTCTAAGAGAAACTGATACTGTCGTCAGATTAGGAGGCGATGAATTTGTAATCCTGATGGAAAACATCAAAGAGATAGAAGAAGTAACCAGTCTTGCCGAAACTATCCAAGCAAAACTTCAAAAAGGCTTCCAACTCAAACAATACCAAGTGCAGACAGGAGCTAGTATTGGCATCACTCTGAGTGGGTCTAACTATCAACAACCAGAAGAAGTATTGCGAGATGCAGACATTGCGATGTACTACGCCAAGGCTAAGGGCAGGGGATGTTATGAAGTTTTAACTTCAGCTATGCAGCAACAGGCCGTTACTCGGTGGCAGTTAGAATCCGATCTACGTCAAGGTTTAGATTACCAAGAATTTTATCTCCATTACCAGCCGATCGTTTCTCTAAAAACCGGGAATCTTATCGGCTTTGAGGCGCTACTACGCTGGATGCACCCCACACGGGGAATGCTTAGTCCCTCAGAATTTATTGCCATTAGTGAAGAAACTGGATTAATCCATCAACTAGGATGGTTTGTTCTCCAATCTGCGGTTCAGCAACTATACCTATGGCGGCAGAAAATTCCGAAAACAGCCTCCTTAATTTTGAATGTAAATATTTCTCCTGTCCAACTGCAACAGGCTAATTTGCCCATGAGGCTAGAAACCTTAATTGATAAAACAGGAATCCCCAAAGCAGACCTAAAACTGGAGTTAACAGAAAATGCGCTATTAGAGTCTGATGATAGACGAATTGAGGTTCTTGCCAAACTAAAAGAACTAGGACTTAGCCTATGTATTGATGACTTTGGGACGGGTTATTCTTCCCTTAGTCGTCTCCATGAACTGCCAGTTAGTACTCTAAAAATAGATAAGTCTTTTGTGCAAAGATTAAATACTTCTAATTGCAGTAAAGGAATTATTCAAACTATTATGATGATCGCTAAAAGTTTAGATATGTTAGTAGTAGCAGAAGGAATTGAAACCGAAGCACAAAATCTTGAACTCCAAGCTCTAGGCTGTGAAGTAGGTCAAGGTTATTTATTTTCCCGTCCCTTAGATGTAAGGGCAGCTACAGAAATAGTTATGAAATCTCTGTCTTATAAAGCCTTAAGCCTTTAGTTAAAAGTAATGAATTGGACTGGAACTGCCGTCACCAACCAAACGCCATTAGACTTCTTGCGGAATTACTTGCATCCTCCACCCCGCCGGAAGCAAGCTATGGGGGAAAAGGGCTAAGAATTTCTCCCCTCTCCCGCTCTGGGAGAGGGGCTGGGGGTGAGAGCTTCTTATCATTTACGCAAAAGGTCTATTATCCGAATAATAATCCAATGGCTTCGGGTTGATGCCGCAGAACAAAGCTCAGAAACTTACTGGTTGATTCGAGACGCTTGCTCATAAGTGGGGTATTTTTAATTTTTAACTTTTTGGATCACTTCTTCTGCTAGTTTAATAAATGCTTTAGAACCAGAGGAATTAGGATTAGTTAAAACCGCAGGCATGAAGCTATCTACAGCCTTAGCAACGTTAATATCTAGAGGAATTTTTGTTTTGAATAGTTGCTCTGGAGAAAAATCATCATTTACTCGCCGCATCACTTGGTTATAGTACATATTCAAAATATTGCTACTCGCTGCGACAAACACAATCCCTAAGAGTTGAGAATTCATCACCATCCCTTGATTAGTTTGTGACTTTCGCAATTGATTAATCCGCCGCTCCAATAATTGTGTGCCTACAATAGATAAAGGCTCTGGCCTGCAGGGCATAAGATAAAAATCACTTGCGAGTAAAGCACTCCGGGTCAAAAGATTATAACTAGGCGCACAGTCTAGGATAATAAAATCATAATTAGCTGCGATCGGCTCTAAAATCCCCGCCACAAAATCTCGTTCAAAGCCTTGCCATACCGATTCAAAATTTAAGTCCTGTTGTCTTAAAGCCCGATAATGAAGAATTTCTGAAACCAAAAAATCATCATAAAGCTCAATATCTCCGGGCAATAAGTCTAACTTTGGTAATTGACAAATACTTGTTTGAATCAACTCTTGAATAAAAAGATTTAATCTATTTTCTTGGTACAAAGATTGCTTAATTAATTGGCTCAAAGTCCGCCCTGCCTTTCTAATTTTTGCAAAATCTTGGGGAGAAATCATACTCAATGTGGCACTAACTTGAGTATCTAAATCTACCACCAAAACTCGTTGTTGATGATATTTAGCTAGACAGGCTGCCAAGTTTACAGTCAGAGTAGTCTTCCCGACTCCCCCCTTCATATTCACCGTAGTAATAATCTTGCTCATTTTCCCTTCTTTAACTTCTTGCCCATCTTACCTTCTTTAACTCCCTGTACCTCCTTTACTTCCTATACCTCCTTTACTTCCTACCAATCTAATCGGACTCCCTGCTGCCGTAGATAAGTTTGCAACTGGGGCATAAGACCCTTAGGAATTACTTCTGCCGGTATCATATCAGCAGGAGCCTCTCGGAGTAACCATGCTGCCACAGTCCCGGCGGCGGTTCCTACTCCCCACTCACCATTGTGAATCCGGGTGACAGCATTAACAATATGGGATACCGCTAGACCTTTGCCGCCCATGAGTAAATTTTCCACCTTTTGGGGAATTAGGGCCTCTAGGGGAATGAATACTGGGAATACATTTTCTTCCTGACTAGGAGCATTTTCGGCAGAATTGGAAGGTTCCCAGTTCATGTACCGACAGCCGTGGATATCCACGTCGTAGTGGGTGAGAGCAACAGCGGTTTTGCGGAAATCCCGCCCCCCAGACATGTCAGAGCGAATATCTTGCTCTAGGATTTGAAACTCTGTTTGATTGTAAGCCGATCGCCCCAAAATTCTTCTTCCTTCCCGGATATAGGGATAGATACTTAAGCCAGATTCAGTTCCCATCGGGGAATCCTTGCCTTGAAGCAAGCTGAGGGGAAAATTGGGGCGGGATTGCTTTTCCATCAGCCACTCAGCAAAAAGGAGAGCATGATTTTCTCCATCCTTGAGGGCATTGTAGTTCAATCCCCCTGTCCAGTTCTG
>JANMHD010000480.1:0-5405 GCA_031374985.1 Coleofasciculaceae cyanobacterium OTE_70_metabat_329
GCCGGACGACAGGCAGAAGTGGTGGCTCTCTACCAAGAACAAGTGCAGGCTAATTCTTCCCAGTCTAGACCTACTTGGGAATTAGCTAGAGCGCTAGTGGCAAATGGCCAAACTCAGAGCTAGACTTGTGTAGGCTGCTTCCGGGGGATTGGGGAAAGATTGTTCAAGGATAGGCAGTATCTGACCTAGGCGATTTTGGCGAGCAAGGAGGCTGACTAAAGAATCGTAAGCTGTGCGATGGAATCCATGACATCCGGGGTAGCTAGTCGTATCTCTAGGAAATGCCTGAATACCTTTGAGATAAATTTGAATTGCCCGATCGAACTGTTGATTTCTTTCTAATAAAGCCCCAAACTCCCTGTAGATTATTGGTTGCCCTTCATCTTGTGAGAGGATCTGATCATAAACTGCGATCGCTTCTTGAATTTGACCATTTGCTACTAGCGCTCTAGCTAATTCCAAAGTGGGTCTAGATTCTGGAGGATTAGCCTGAACTTGCTCTTGATAAAGACCTACCACTTCTGCCTGCCGCCCCGTAAGGCGCAATAATTCGATAAATTCTGCCCTAGCAGTTTGCTGATCAGGATAGCGGTTTACTAGTTGTCGGTATAGAGCGATCGCATCTTGTCGCACAGAATTGCGGCTACGATAACCAGAACCACTAGTATCTCCTTCTACACCTTGAGAGTTGGCGGCTCTAGCTAGTTCTAGGGCAGACTCTGGAGTGAGAGGACGACCTAAGTTCGTTTCTAGGAAGGTAAAACCATTAGCTAATTGCCCTTGGGCTGCTAGTCCCCTTGCCAACT
Organism: Coleofasciculaceae cyanobacterium OTE_70_metabat_329; assembly: GCA_031374985.1. Taxonomy (GTDB): domain Bacteria; phylum Cyanobacteriota; class Cyanobacteriia; order Cyanobacteriales; family JAAUUE01; genus JAAUUE01. The sequence continues at coordinate 807 of JANMHD010000480.1, forward strand.
CGAAGTAACCCCTCCGAGTATTCGGATCATTTTGCAGTTCTCGTAACCCACTGGCAACTAGTTCGGCGGCATTTTGTTGGCTTTCTACTACTCTGTTTAAAATTCGCCGTGCCTGATTTTGACTTTCAGGAATATTTGTGGTGCTATTTATGACTCTCTGCAAAACCTCGATCGCCTCGGTAAATTTCCCTTGAGTCTGGAGAATTTGCCCAAACCGCATCTGGATATAGTAGTACATATAGTCATTCATAGAAGCGGGTCGAGGGGCAGAGAGAATCTGCCGATAGATCTTTTCTGCCTCTGAATACTTATCTTCACCTTCCAGATTTTGAGCCTGATCAAACAGATTTGACCAATTAGAATTACTTGTCTGAGCGTGGACAATACTTTGGAATTGAATAGGGATTATAGCTGGGGTGACGACTAAGGCGATCGACACCAGACAAGTTAATAGGCGAGATGAGTTGATCATTTAGGAATACCGAAAAGATTTTGTTATCTGTGTTCAGCTAATCCCTTTGTATACCTTTATCCCCCTATTTGTCACTTCCTACCATAAGCCAGTAATTTAGTTATGGCATCAGCCGGCAGTGGACGACTCAGAAAATATCCTTGCACCTCATCACAGCCTTTGGTTTTGAGATAATCCAACTGTTCTTGGGTTTCTACACCCTCTGCAATCACCTTTAGCTGTAAGCCATGAGCTAAAGAAATAATCGCCTCTGTAATGGCAGCACTATTGGGATCGATCGTCATATCTCGGACAAAGGATTGATCTATTTTTAGAGCTTGGAGAGGGAAGCGCTTGAGATAGCTCAAAGATGAATAGCCCGTGCCAAAATCATCCAAAGCAAAAACAACTCCAGTACTATGTAATTCCTCTAGGATTGCGATCGATTGCTCCACATTATCTATCAGTAGGCCTTCAGTCAACTCCAATTCCAAATAATTAGCCTTTAAGCCAGTTTCCATCAAAGTATCTGTAACTACTTCGATCAAATTCTTCTGTTTGAATTGCCGAGCAGAAAGATTAACTGCCATTCTTAAAGGCGCAAATCCCGCCGTTTGCCAAGCCAAATTTTGGGTACAAGCTGTGTGCAAGACCCATTCCCCAATAGAAACAATCAGTCCAGTTTCTTCAGCGATCGGAATAAACTTAGCAGGAGAAACCATTCCTCTAAGGGGATTTTGCCAACGAATCAGAGCTTCTACCCCCACGATTTGTCCAGTTGCTAGGGAGATTTGAGGTTGGTAATGGAGTAGCAGTTCATGGCGTTGGAGAGCACCATGTAATTCATTTTCTAAAGCCAGTCGTTCTTGTAAAGTTTCATTTAGTTGAGCAGAATAAAATTGATAGGTATTACGCCCTTGGCTTTTGGCCTGATACATCACAATATCTGCATTTTCTAAAAGTTGATCAGCACCCTGATAATCATTAGGATAAATACTAATTCCAATATTGGCACCAAGCCGAATTTCATTATTATCTAAAAAGAATGGTAAAGAGAAAGTATTTAAGAGGTTTTGAGATAATTTCATTACCTGATCTATATTATTAATCTCTACTTGAAAAATTCCAAATTTATTACTATCTAATCTAGCCAAAATATCTTTATTGCCAACACAATTAGTTAATCTTAAAGCAACATTTCTGATGAGCAAATCACTAATGCCATAACCCAAAGTATTACTAATAGCTTCAAAGCGATCGAGACTCAAAGAAAGAACTGCTAACATTTGCTGACTAGATTGCATTTGTGCCAAAGCTTGTTGGAGGCGATCGCGAAACAACGATCGATTGGGCAGTCCCGTCAGATCATCATAGTTAGCCACGTAGTGAATTAATTCATCTAACCTATGTATAGTATGGGATGTGTCTGCCATCAAAGTTCCTACCTCATCAACAAACACCGTAGGTAGATTAGGTAATTTCTGCTGACTGAGATACTCTCGCATAGCTAAAACTGTCAACGAAATTGGTGCTAAAAGGCTATGGAGAGAAAAGAGAGTAGTTAAGGTTCCTAGTAGAGTAGCTAATAGAGTAATTAAAAATATGTTTAATCTAGTTTCAAAGGTAAAGGGGGATGAGAAAATAAAGTAAAAAACTAAGGTAAGAAGAGGTATATGTGTCCCCGCAAAGGCAATAAACATAATCTTTCCCTTATAGCTTTTACGAAAGATAATCTGGGATAAAAATGAGTAAAAATTTAAACTTGGTTTAGAGGGCATGGTAATTCTCAATCACCCTTGATAGCTTCAAAATGATAGAAGCTAAGGAAATGTTTAATATTAGTTGCAATATTATTAGTTTGTGGCTCAAAAGACAACTCGAGACAGAAGATTGTCAAGCAAAACCCTATACTTAACTAGGGGCAAATAACTGGACATGATACTACTAGATTTCAATCTACTATAAATCTAGTTTAAGACTTTTGTGTATGAGTCTTGAAGTCTTGGTGGACTTGGTGATACAAACTATGATCATCTCCCTTAAAACCCAGCACACTGTAGAGTCTAACATCACCACTCCGTCCTTTGACTTCCTGCTCTCCCATAAAAATTACATCTATTTCTTCCGTAAGCAGGTCATATAACGATTGGGTGATCAATAAGTCTGTCATGTATTGTTTAGTTAGGCTTTCTACTCGACTAGCCACATTTACTGCATCCCCAATCACCGCATACTCCCGTCTCCGACTAGAACCGATATCTCCAGCGATTAGTTCTCCATAGTTAATCCCAATCCCATTAAAAAGTGGTTCTTGACCATTTTGTTGCCACTGCTGCCGGAGCTTTGCTAGGGTCGATCGCATTCCTAACGCTGCTCGGATGGCATTGCGGGCATCGGTTTTTGCCCCTTGGGAAACTGGAGAGCCAAACTCTGCCATCACTGCATCCCCAATAAATTTATCTACTGTTCCCCCCGCCGCAAGAATTGCCTCCACCATCCCATCTAGATAGACGTTCAATTGCTCTACTAAGGGTTCTGGTTCGAGATGAGAAGAAAGAGTAGTAAAGCCCCGAATATCAGAGAAGAGAATAGCGGCTTTAATTTTTCTACCCTTAAGTAGAGCATTATAATCACCGGGAGCTTTAAGAATTTCTTCTACTACTGGGGCAGCTACATAGCGCTCTAGGGTACTACGGAAACGACGTTTTTCTACTTGGTCTTGGACTACTCCCGTAGTGAAGTAGGCAAAGCCACTCAAGACTATGCCGAGGACGGGCATAGCTGTGGGAATAATTAGGTTTTGGCTAGTGAAAATTCCATAACTAGTAGCTAACCAGAACAAACCCAAGCCTAGACCAAAAAATAAGCGATCGACAGTCCGCTTTGCCCCTAAAACTAAAATTATCCCCGTTGCCCCCACTGCCATAAACACAAATAGACCCCGCCAGAGAGGATTAGGGATAATGTCTATAGTTGCCCGATTTTTCATCAAGGTAGCGATCGAATTGGCATGGATTTCTACTCCCGGCATAGTAGAGCTAAAGGGGGTGGGCAAAAAATCCTTAAGAATCTCTGCACTCGTGCCGATCAAAACTATCTTGCCTCGGAACTGGTCTTTATAGGCGCTCCATTTATTAGGCGCCAGCACACTAAAGGGCAGGGTGGTAAAAGTCCGAGTCGTTCCGTAGTAATTAATATTGGCGTTTTGGTAATCTAGATAATACATGTCGGCAGCATTTAAGGTGGCTTCGGCGAGAGAGGGTAACTCCGGCAGCCCCAGGGGCTGAATCACCTGGTGTCTATAATTGCTGGCAAGTTGATGGACTCGGCCATCAGCTTCGGGAGCCGGGTAGTTCACAAATCCTACCTTTACTCCGGTGCTTTGGAGAATTGAATTGGGTTGAGAGAGGGTAATGGTTAAGCCTTGGGGGGAAACACTTTCATCGTAGGCAGCCCCCAAAACTATTTGGGTGGGATATTTTTTGAGAATTGCGGCAAATTGTTGGTCGTCTTTAGCTCCGTAACTACTAGGCAGATCGAAGAGTAGGTCTAGGGTGATGGATTTTGCCCCTGCTGCCATGAGTTGCTCGATCGCTCTTCCGTAGGCCACTCGCTGCCAAGGAAAATTTTCCATGGGTTTCAGGTAGTCTCGCATGGCGGGCAAATCTCGATATACTTCTGCTGCCCCGATCGATTCATCATCAATTGCCAAAATAATTATTTCTGGCGGTGGCTCTACCCGACCCCGGAGGACAAAAAATAGAGATTGGGTATGGCGATCGAGCCATTTTTGAGGTGGCGGTTCCCAGATGGTCAGGAGGGCAGGAGCGATCGCCCAGAAAGCCAAAGAAAGATAGCCCCCCAAACGTAGCCCTAATCTAGCTAAATTAACTCTCCTAGTTTTCATAGGCCCCGGCGTGTTTTTCAATTTGCAGTTAAATTCATAGTTTTTGATGACGTTGAGGATAGGATAAATTTTCTAGAGATGATGAAACATATAGTTCTCCCTAAACCTGACCCTCCTTGCAAAATCAGTTATTTTTAAAACTCAAGATATACTGCAATTGGATCAAGAATAATTTCGTTGTTTAGTCTACCAACAAATTGATTCTCTAATTCCGAAAGTTTCAAGGTTACATTAACAAGAC
>JANMHD010000515.1:0-2050 GCA_031374985.1 Coleofasciculaceae cyanobacterium OTE_70_metabat_329
AGAATCTATGCCATCCATGTCTCAAAACCTGTCTCAAACCCTAGTTATTAAAATTGGTACTTCTAGCTTAACCCACCCAACTACGGGGCAATTGGCATTGGCAACGATCGCTAGTTTGGTAGAAACCCTGAGCGAGTTGCGACAGTTGGGCTATCAAGTGGTACTAGTCTCCTCTGGAGCAGTAGGGGTGGGACGGACACGTTTGGGATTAAAAACCCGCCCCAAAACTTTATCTCTAAAACAAGCTGTTGCTGCCGTCGGGCAGGGAAGATTAATGCGTGTCTATGATGATTTATTTAGTTCCCTCGGCGAGACGATCGCCCAAGTTTTGCTTACCCGTCGAGATTTTGTCCAACGGAGTTGTTATGTGAATGTCTCCAATACTTTTCAGGAGTTATTACAGCTGGGAGTAATTCCCATTGTGAATGAGAACGATACAGTATCAACTGAGGAGTTGAAGTTTGGGGATAATGATAGCTTATCGGCGATGGTAGCTAGTTTGATCGAAGCGGATTGGTTATTTTTACTCACGGATGTCGATCGCCTCTATTCAGCAGATCCTCGATCGAACCCTGATGCCGAGCCAATTATTTCTGTGGATAATATGGCAGAAGTTACTGGACAGGTAGATGTGGGGGAAAGTGCCTCTGGCTGGGGAACCGGGGGCATGATAACCAAAATAAATGCTGCAACTACTGCCACCAGTGCTGGAGTCCGCACCGTGATTATGGAAGGCAAGAATCCCAGTAATATTCTCAGAATTCTCCAAGGGGAACCCTTAGGAACCCAATTTACGCCCCAACCTTCTGTAGGTAACGCCCGCAAACGCTGGATCGCCCACGGTCTAATTGCTTTAGGTAAAATTCACTTAGATCAAGGGGCAGTGCAGGCAATTCTTGACCAAGGAAAATCTCTTCTGGCTGCGGGTATTACCAAAATAGAAGGAGATTTTATTTCTGGGGAGGCAGTGCAACTTTGCAATTCCTTAGGGGAAGAAGTAGCAAGGGGTTTAGTCAACTACAGCAGTGATGAATTACAGCAAATCCAAGGACAGCGATCGAGCAAAATTCCTCATATTCTCGGCTACATGGGGGCAGAAACCGTCATCCATCGAGATAATCTTGTTTTGCTTTAACTTAAGGACAATTTCATCGAAGTGCTGGTTGATTGGGGAGAACTTATCTTTGTAAATGCGATCGAAGTAGGGCGGGTAGGAGCAAAATATCGATCGTTTCTGGTAAGCAAGGAATTTGTAGTGATCCAACATTTATTTTCCAACTGTCTGGAAAAACCCAGACCTGACTGTATAAATTAGTATCAAAGAACTTAACCAAGTCGCTCTACCATTGATTCTTTAGCGTTAAGTCTCTTCTCCCCCTGTAAAAAACCGGCTACAAAACCCAGAGGGCAACAGGGTCAAGAAGAAATTAGGGAAATTATCATCTATCCATTCATCATCTATCTAGCATGGGGTGGTTCTTCCACCTAGTCCTTACTTTATTGTTATTCCGGGCTTTGCAGAATAAATTTACCCAAACCATCAATCAGGTTCTACCTCAACCCTAGAAATTCTTAACCGGATATTTCTACGGATATTCCACATCAAAAAATGAGGTTTCTTTACTATGTCTGATTCCAAAATCTTTATGAAATCTTCTATGCTTTTAGCCGCTGCCACAGTAGCAGCGATCGGTACTGGTGTAGGAGATCAAGCCGATGCTCAGAGCCTACCTCCAAATATTATTGGTGTCACCGGAACTCCCGGTATTGATGGCACTGCTTCTGGTCAGGCAGGAACCTCTGGGGGCGATGCTTCAGCCTTTGGCTCTTCGGTTATTCCTGATGGTGCAGCTACCTCTGGTCGCGGTGGATCCGGCGCTCCCGGTGTTACTTTTAGTGCAGGCGCACCCACTGGTGGAATTGGTGGAACGGGCGGTAGTTCTGGCTCGGCGACCGCTACCGGAGCCTCTGGTTTTGGTACCTTACAAGGGGGCAGAGCTTTTGGTATCTCTGCTGCTGGCGGGACTGGTGGTGCTGGGGGCGATAGTGC
>JANMHD010000527.1:0-3578 GCA_031374985.1 Coleofasciculaceae cyanobacterium OTE_70_metabat_329
GGAATCGTGGCCAGTTGCGATCGCAATTCTGGCTGAGGAGCCACCCTCGGTATTTTCATCCCCTGGGTAATGGCCTTGATATACAGACCCGTTCCCCCGACCAATAAAGGGACTAATCCCTGCTGGTGATAGTTGGCAATCAACTCCTGAGCTTGGTCTTGGTAGTCTGCCACCGTTAGGGTTTCCCTAGGATCAGAAATATCTATTAAGTGGTGGGGGATTTGGGATCGATCGCTCAAAGATGGTTTAGCTGTGCCAAGATCAAATTCCCGATACACCTGACGAGAATCGGCACTGAGAATCACCGTCTGGAGTTTTTCGGCTAAGAACATCGCCAACCCAGACTTGCCTGTGGCAGTAGCACCGCAAATGACAATTAATTTCATAGATTCTATCCCCCCTAAAAAATCCCCCGCAAATCCCCTGAATTTCGCCTTTAACCTATTTGTGTTATAATTTTAGGGTATTTTCTACCTTTAGCCTGCTTTTATGGGCTAGGGACTGATATTTTTGGAGTATAGACATGACAAGTAGTTATGGTGCTGATCAGATTCAAGTATTAGAGGGTCTAGAGGCAGTACGCAAGCGTCCGGGGATGTATATTGGTTCCACCGGGCCTAAGGGACTGCACCACCTAGTATACGAGGCGGTGGATAACTCCATTGATGAGGCTCTAGCTGGTTATTGTACCCACATTGAAGTAGACCTAAATCCTGATGGTTCGGTAGCTGTCACCGATGATGGGCGGGGTATTCCTACAGGGATTCATCCCCGGACTGGCAAGTCGGCCTTGGAAACAGTTTTAACTATTCTCCATGCGGGGGGTAAGTTTGGCGGCGGCGGTTATAAGGTTTCTGGAGGATTGCATGGGGTGGGGATTTCTGTGGTTAATGCCCTCTCTGAGTTTGTGGAAGTGACTGTGTGGCGAGAAAAGCAAGTGCATACTCAACGCTACGAACGAAGTTTTCCGGTGACAGAACTGGTAGCAAAGCCCTATCCTGAAAGCCGGACTGGGACTTCTATTTGTTTCAAGCCCGATACTCAGATTTTCACCACGGGGATCGAGTTTGACTACATGACTCTTTCTGGTCGGTTACGGGAATTGGCTTACCTAAATGCCGGGGCAAAGATTACCTTTAGCGATCGCCGTCTTGATGTCCTGAAAAGTGACACCCCCAGAATCGAAACCTACTGTTATGAAGGGGGTATTAAAGAGTACGTTGCTTACATGAACCGAGAGAAGCAGCCCCTCCACGAAGAAGTGATCTACGTCCAAGGGGAACGCAATGGAGTCCATATTGAAGTGGCTCTGCAATGGTGTGTGGATGCCTACAGTGATAATGTGTTGGGTTTTGCTAATAATATCCGTACCATTGACGGGGGAACTCACCTGGAGGGCTTAAAAACTGTCCTTACTCGGACCATGAATACGATCGCCCGCAAACGTAACAAGATTAAGGAAAATGAATCGAATCTAGGGGGCGAAAATATCCGGGAAGGTCTGACAGCAGTAATCTCTGTCAAGGTTCCCGACCCCGAATTTGAAGGGCAAACGAAGACTAAGTTAGGTAATACCGAAGTCCGGGGCATTGTGGATTCATTGGTAGGGGAAGTTCTTACCGAATACCTGGATTTCCGGCCGGGGGTAGCTGATTCTATTTTAGAAAAAGCAATTCAGGCCTTCAAAGCCGCTGAAGCTGCTCGCCATGCGCGGGAATTAGTCCGCCGGAAATCAGTATTGGAATCTTCTCCCCTGCCCGGAAAGTTGGCCGATTGTAGCTCTCGTGATCCTTCAGAATCGGAGATTTTCCTGGTAGAGGGAGATAGTGCAGGGGGTTCTGCCAAACAGGGACGCAATCGCCGTTTCCAAGCTATCCTGCCTTTGCGAGGCAAGATTATTAATATTGAAAAAACCGATGATGCTAAGGTTTACAAAAATAATGAAATTCAATCCTTAATCACGGGTTTAGGCTTGGGGATCAAAGGAGATGAATTTGATGTATCTCAGTTGCGTTACCACCGCATTTGTCTGATGACTGATGCTGATGTGGATGGGGCGCATATTCGGACCTTGCTTTTAACTTTCTTCTATCGTTACCAACGGGCATTAATTGAACAGGGCTTTATTTATATTGCCTGCCCTCCGCTGTATAAGATAGAACGGGGGAAAAATCATTATTACTGTTATAGCGATCGAGAACTCCAAGGAATTATTGATGGATTCCCTGCTAATGCTAACTACACGGTGCAGAGATTTAAGGGATTAGGAGAAATGATGCCCCAGCAACTTTGGGATACCACCATGAACCCAGAAACCCGTACCCTAAAACAAGTAGAAATTGAGGATGCTGCCGAAGCCGATCGCATTTTTACCGTCTTGATGGGCGATCGGGTGGCTCCCCGCCGGGAGTTTATTGAAACCTATGGCTCGAAAATGAACCTGACAGATTTAGATATCTAAAATGAATAAGACCCTCTCCCTAGCCCTCTCCCTAGTGGGGAGAGGGAACAAGAGAAACTTTTTCTTTACTTACCACTTTTCTTGCTCCCATTCACCCCTTGTGGTAGAAGGGGTTGGGGGATGAGGGGTTTATGGATGAATTGTTTTCCCATCATCTAGAAGAAAGCTATATTATTACCTCTACAGTTGAGCATCGCAAAAAGTATGCTCAATTTTTTACGCCCTATAGAGTTGCCCAGTTTATGGCAGCTTGGGTGATGGGGGGAAGCCGAGAAATTAAAACTATTCTTGATCCTTCGGTGGGTTTGGGGGTATTTATTCGGGCTATTCGAGAATATTTAAGATCATCTTTAGCAACATCTCAGGTAATATCTCAAGTAAATATTAAAGGCTATGATATTGATCCCCAAATTTTGGCGATCGCTCAACATCAATTACAACAATTAGACCATCCTAAAAATATCGAACTTTTGGGTCAAGATTATCTATTTCATGATTGGAAATCTAGCTATGATGCCATTATTTGTAATCCTCCTTATTTCAAGTTTCAAGATTTTAAGACAAAAAATAGAGCATTGCAGGAGTTTAGCGATCGCCTCTCCATCAACTTAACGGGATTTACTAATATCTATGCCTTATTTCTGTTGAAATCCCTACATCAACTCAAGGATCATGGCAGATGTGCTTATATTATTCCCTCGGAATTTCTCAATTCTGACTACGGTAAAACTGTTAAAACCTATCTTCTCCAATATAAATCTCTGCGTTATGTAATTATTTTTAACTCGCAAGAAAATTTGTTCGATCGAGCCTTAACTACTTCTTGTATTTTACTTTTCTGTCATGATCACCAAGCCCCTACTATTGAGTTTATCAATACTACTTCTCTTCAAGACCTCAAGCACTTAGAGCAAAAACTTCATCTCTACCCCCATCAATCTCCAAATAACAGAATCCCCTACAATTTCCTCAATCCAAATATTAAATGGCGGGGTTATTACCAAGAAACCCATACCCACAAATATCAAAACCTGATAAATTTTTCTACCTATGGGAAGGTTTCTCGGGGAATTGCCACTGGAGCTAATGATTATTTCTTATTTACTAGAGAAAAAGC
>JANMHD010000552.1:0-1714 GCA_031374985.1 Coleofasciculaceae cyanobacterium OTE_70_metabat_329
TTAGCCGCTGCCCAAGCCAGAATAGATAGCCAGATGTCGATCGAGCAAAAACTTCCCTTTGCTGATGTGGTACTAAAAAATACTTCTAGCCAAGCATCACTGCTCAAGCAAGTGGATATGGCTCTGAATTGCTCGATCAAAGAACTGTTCTAGGGCTGTGACACAGGTGCGATCATCAAATAGTTGAGATTTCTTTCGTTGCATTTTAGTTTTGATTTCTTGCCGCCATGCAGGATCTAAACCCAAGCGGACGGCAATTGCTATATAGTTCTCTACATTTTCTGCAATGGTTTCCGTCACCCCAATCATTTTCAAGAAACTATCAGCATGACGACCCCGCATAAACTCGCCCGGATAAGTCACCAAGGGCAAACCACAGGCGATCGCTTCTAGGGAAGTATTACCCCCAGACCAAGTGCAGGTATCTAGAAATACATCAGCCACCAAGTTGAGCATCAAGTAATCTTCCCTCGCAGGAATTTTAAGGAATAGACAAAAATCTGTATAGCTTAATCCTTGGGCAGCAAAAGCTCGATCGAGTCGCCGCCGGAGCAACTCTCCCCGGAGGAAAACAAACTTAGCTTGGGGAACTTGTTGGGCGATCGAGGGCAAAATGCGATCGTACTGGGGCAAATACTTAAAAGGAGCTTGTAAACATAGATAAATTACTGATGACTTTGGGAAAGAAAAATAAGATTTATCCTTAATCTGCTGGGGAATATCTTCTAGGGCTGGATAGGCAACCCCAATATTAGGTAATTGAATTAGAGTTTCTGAGTAATGATTCTGAGCATGCTCACCTTCCATTAATTCACTAGAAATAAAATAATCAATGTTAGATAACCCCGTAGTTACTGGGTGTCCCCAAGCAGTACATTGGATTGGGGCTAGACGTAATCCTGCCATGGCCATTGTCGGGGCATCCATCCCAATTTCTGGGAAGATGAGAATGTGTAATTTATCTGCCAAAATTTGTTGACAAACTGCCTCAAAATCGTTAGGAATATGATGAAAGCTATGGCTATATTCCTGAAAGGTTTCTGTTACTACATCACAAATATTTCCCGTATGATAGCAATAGATTTCTACGTGGTCTGGGTTATGAAATTTTAGCCAACCTTGGAGCCAATAAGTGCCACTATAGGAACGCAGATAGGTAGAGATATAGCCAACTTTAATCTTTTGCTTTATCCCAGATTTAGCTAACTCAGGCATCGCTAAAGACTGTACCCAACTTGGATAACGAGCCGCCATAATTTTTTCTAATAACTCTCCATACTGAATCTGCATATCCTTAACATTATGAGCTTGATAAGCTAGGTAAAAATTAGTAACTCGATTAATGCCTAGAAATGCTTGATAAATTTTCTCTGGATCATCTAAAATTGTAGTTTGATTAAGAATAATTAATCCCTGGGAAAACCTTTGTTTATAATAATCTATCTCCTCAATGGAATCATAAATCATGGGGACTAGAAGATACTGAAGAAGTTGAAAAGTATAATCTTCAGGCAATAATTTGGCCGCAGTTTCAGCTTGGACGATCGCCTCTTTTATCCTGGACTGCTGTTGTAATTGGATAATTAAAGTAAATTGCAATCTTGCATCTTGGGGATACGATCGAGTTCCAGATTGTAAGACTTGAATAGATTCAGAAAAATTTTGTAATTTCTGATGAGCATCACTGAGATTAAAATACACATCAGCATCGGTA
>JANMHD010000555.1:0-6796 GCA_031374985.1 Coleofasciculaceae cyanobacterium OTE_70_metabat_329
CAAAGATATTCTTGTATGCTATTTCCGATTTTTTTCTAGTTTTCTCATCTTTGAAGAAACAATGAGATATAACTATAAAGTCGAAGAAAATTTTAGGAAGCTTATTTACTAAGCCGTCATCAAAAATACTAGCTGTATCAAATCTTAGGTAGGTATTTTGTTTTTCTGCTTCTAAGTATCTTCGCCCAAATTCTAAACCTTTGTCTTGAAATATGCCCTGCTGCTCCACAGAACAATAGGAAGTGTGCATTGTTTTGGTGTCAATATAATTAGCACCACTTTCTAGAAATAGATCTAATCCAAATGACACTGCACTGAAGCCTGCTGCTATGTCCAGAATATTATTTTTAGCTGGTAATAAGCCTGATTGGTAAATGAGAAACCAAGATAAATAGCTAGAATAAACCCCTTCCAGAAAATAGGTAAGCAAGTAGATATGAGGGCTTAATTTGAGATTATATCTAGGATCACGACCAAGTTTTAATTTATGTAGATCATCAGTAGCCTGCGCTAAATCTATTTCAAATTGCTCTTTTTGAAAATTAGGATGTCTAGATATTTCAGCAAAATCATCTTGAATAAACTTAGCTAAACTTGCTTCAAATTTATCAAATACTTGATGATCTAATCCGGTGATTTGGAGAAAATGCTCATCATGCTCAACAAACTTGAAAGTCTTGGAGATAAAATCTATAAAATCTGGATTAGGAACAATAAGGTTAGATTCTTGTGGGGTAAGAGATTTAGCTGTGGCAGCTTGTAGTGCTGATTCTAACTGTTGAATCCGTTGAGATGATTCTGTTAGTAATGATTCTGATTGGTGAAATTGCTGAGATGCTGCTGCGATCGCTAACTCTAATTCTTGAATTTGTTGAGATGACTCTATTTGTGATAATTCTAGCTCTCGAACCTGTTGGGATGATTCTGTGATCTGTAGCCTTAAACTTGATAACTCCTCTTGGGTTGCCCTATGCTTTTTAGCGGCCTCCCGGTTACTTTTGAATAACTTCTCCAGCCAATTCAGCTTGGAACCCGATGACTCGATCGCTCCCCATAATTTATGAACTTGTTTCTGTTCCCCCCGCCGCAAAGCCCTCGAAAATTGGTAAGACCGCCACCAATTACTCAAAAAATTACTCATAGCCGAATCCAGCTTTCCCTTCCTTAATTTCTATATCTGGCAGCAAAGTTATTAGCTTTTGTCTAAATCCTTGGTAACTTGCTTCGTGATCATCATACCACCAGTTGTATTTCTGCTTTAGGTTTATAGCTGCACTAGGGGTAGATGCTACTAGAGATTTGCCAGTACTAGCATGAAAATCTTGAATAACTATGCGATCGACTATCCCCAACTTAGCAATAAATTCATCCTGTTCCTCTGGGAAAGTTGGCAGCAAAGGCGTAATTGTAATAGAAAACTTTGTGTGATAACCAGTCCAATTTTTAATCCCATAGCGGAGTTTAGCGATCGCTTGTAACCTAGATTTAATACTAGGAGATTGAGGTTCAAAATCTCGTTTTACCCTTTCACTACCAGTGGGAATACTCATATTAATCCGTAGTCTTTCAAATTCCTGTAAAATTTCTAAATCCCTAAAAATCATCGGGCTACGAGTTTGGATGACCAGGGTTGGTTGATAAGGCAGCATAATCTGTAATAATCGCTGAGTTAGTTGCTGTTTAGCCTCAACAGGTTGATAGGGATCCGTCACACTACTCATATAAATTATGGCAGATTGTTCAGGATTCTTTCTTGCCCAGGCAGCTAATTCTTTCTCTAATAATTCGGCCGCATTTTGTTTGATAATTACCCAATTACCCCAATCTTCTCTTAACTTTTTATTAGGACTAAAAGCCGCAGCATAGCAATAACTACAAGCATACTGACAACCCCGATAAGGATTAAGAGTAAAATCATAATCACTTATAAACCCTGATGCTTTATTCAAAATAGATTTAGCATCTATCAAATTTATTGTAAATCCTGAAGAATTTGTCATCCTAACGCTCCTCCGGGGCAATCAATAGTTGCAAAACTCGATCGCTATCTGCTAAATCCCCCACAATCCGCCGGACTGGAGTTGGAGTAACTCTGACTAGGGTAGGAGTGGCAGAAATATGATTTAGTTCCGCTTGGTCTGGATGTTTAAAAATATCTATAACCTTCAGGGTGTAGGGGTGGCGGAGAGATTTTTCGAGGAGTTCATGAAGTTCGTGGAGAATCCGCTCAGTATTAGTACTATGACCAGAAACAAATAAGCGAAGAACATAGCTTTGAGCCAGAGGAGATTGGGGACGGAGAGCTTGGCGGAGGGAGATTTGGTTGGCTCTATTAGCTTGATAGTGAACAATTAAATCGTGATCTTGCCAAAGTTGAGGGAATTGGGGGCGATAAGTTTCCAGAATTACAGGATCGCAAAATTTTTCTTGCCACGGAGCTACCTGCCAAAGGAGATTACGCGTCTCAAATATCTCATTGAGGAGGGGTTGATAGCGGCGGACAGGAAGATGTAGTTCGGCAGCAGTGTGAATTTGCTTGGTATGGGTATCAAGCCAGCGATCGATCGTCGCAGTGTAACCGGGAATCAAAAAGTGGGGCGGCTCTGGCAGGTCAAGTATTTCTTGCAGAGCAGTGCAGAGGTCTAGATGCCAACGTTCTTGTTTAGTAGCATCAATAGTGTAAATTAAATCTCCACCGGGAGTAAAAAGAGCAATCCCTTTAAATAAATCTTTAGTCATGGTAAGAGGAGGGAATAGTTAGCCATAAATAAATGATGAGCTATTCGATCGCTCATCCCTCCAAAAGAATGCCAATAATTTAATAATGCGGGGAAATGTTGCAACTTGTTAAAAAGAAGCCCAGCTTGTGCCAATTTTGTGGAGAATTTAACATGACTAATCTACATACTGGAGGAAAATCATTACTATGTCCCTATCAGATACCCAAGTTTTCATCGCTCTTATGGTCGCTCTCATCCCTGGAGTCCTAGCCTTCCGCTTATCTACCGAACTCTATAAATAGCTTAGACTGAGCGTTTCTAGGGATAATTTTTAGATATAATAACCCCCAAAAGTTGTAAGTGTTTTCCCCTAAACTAGCACTTACAACTTTTTTATTAAGAATTTTCTGGAGGCAATTGCCAGACCCCTCATATTCAATTGCCCACTATTTAGTTACAATTACTTCTTATTGAATTAGAGTTAAATAAGGCTTAGATTCACAGAACAAATGTACTATATATCCGTTAGTTAGTTTGTTGATTAAAATGATTTAAATATCATTCAGACTGTGAGCAATGGGAACGATCGATGGTGAGGAATAAATGAAATTATGAAGGCAGCAAGAGTAATTAGAAACGAAGAACTAAGATTTCCTGTCCAACCCCTGCCTAGGAAGCGCAAACGTACTAGAACTAAGTCTAAGACTAGCCCTAATCAAGCCCTTGCTGTGGAGACCCTAACAAAGATTGGGGTAAATATATTACTGGCAAGCGTCGCGATCGTCACTCTTTTGCAACAAATTCCCCAGCAAAAACAACAGGAAGCTAAATTACAAGAAATTCAGACTGAAGTGGGAAAAAGCCAAGTCAGAGTCAACAAATTAAACGATGATCTATCTCGTTATTTTGATCCGGCAACCGGGGCAGAGGTAATGCAAGAACAAACTCATCTAGTTTTGCCCAATCAGCGAGATATTGTGCTCCCCCCAACTTCTAAAAAATAATATTTTCACTCATCTACGAGATTGACTTGCTCTGTCCGCTCTAACTGCCAGAGAATTTGATTTCCTTCCCGGCGAACACGGGAGACAATCCAATTACGCCAAGACCATTCATTGCCTCGACTGGTGACAGCACTAGCATTAATATCCATCAAGTCAGCTAACTCAGAACTAGTAATAAGATAGCCTTGATGGGCAATTTTATCCGCTACTTCTAGGGTTTCTATCAGATGGCGGAGTTGCAAAACTCTGGTTTCCCGTGGCAAATCATCAATAGAATTTACTTCTAATTTTTCTAATTCAGTCATTTTTGTTGAAGAGAGGTGAAGTGTTATAGGGTTTCTTTGTTAATTGTAGTAGTCCAAATAGAAAGACGGTAGGATTGTGTTTCTGGATGCGTTCCTGAAAATAAATCTGCCTAGGAGATGTTAGCCTACTATACTTGGGTTGTTTTTGTTTGATAAGGATACTACCAATCCCATAGGATAACTACAGTAATCCTAAATTATCTACTAGATCAAATTGCTTCTATTTGCTTCTATAGCGATCGCCCTTATGCTTAGAACAAACAAGGGGCTTAAGTCCCTTGTTATCAAAGTCTATAAATGTCTTGACTGGAGCGGAGCTTGCTATAGTAAATGGTTTCACTCGTCGAAGGTAAGCGAGATTATTCAGGATTGTTACATAGTTAATAATTAGAACGATGACTAATATTTTAAAAAAAGTGCAAATTTACACCGATGGTTCTTGCTTAGGAAATCCCGGTGCCGGGGGTTATGGGGCTTTGTTGGTCTATGGGGAGCATAAACAGGAGCTATCTGGGGGGTTTCGCTTGACTACCAATAACCGGATGGAGATGATGGGAGCGATCGCTGCCCTAGAATACCTAGATATGCCTTGTAATGTGGATCTCTATACAGATTCCCAATATATAGTTAATGCTATGACTAAGGGCTGGGCAAAACGTTGGCAGGCGAATAACTGGAAACGGAATGCTAAGGATATGGCAGAAAATCCCGACCTGTGGCAGAAAATATTAGACCTCTGTGGAGAACATAAGGTGAATTTCCATTGGGTGCGGGGTCATGCAGGCCATCCAGAGAATGAATATTGCGATCGCTTAGCTGTCAAGGCTGCTAATGGGTCAAATTTGCCTGTGGATAGTGGTTACAAACCCAAAAAATAATCGGTTGCCGTGAAATGTAACAAGTTGTAACTTATAATCAGAAATGAATATTTTATAAAATAGTAGAATAAGAGTACCAAAATGAGAGTTGCGATCGCAGGAGCAGGTTTAGCAGGGCTTTCCTGCGCTAAATACTTAACGGATGCTGGGCATACTCCCATAGTTTTAGAAGCACGGGATGTACTGGGGGGCAAGGTTGCTGCTTGGAAAGATGCTGATGGGGATTGGTATGAAACTGGATTACATATTTTCTTTGGGGCATACCCCAATATGCTGCAACTATTTAAGGAACTAGATATTGAAGACCGACTGCAATGGAAAGAACATTCCATGATCTTCAACCAGCCCGAAAAACCTGGTACCTATTCTCGATTTGACTTTCCCGATCTTCCTGCCCCCGTAAACGGGATGATTGCTATTCTGCGAAATAATGACATGCTGACTTGGGGTGAAAAAATTACCTTTGGTTTGGGGCTAATTCCCGCTATTTTACAAGGGCAGAAATATGTAGAAGAGATGGATAAATATTCTTTCTCCGAATGGTTAAAGAAACAAAATGTACCACCTAGGGTAGAGAAGGAAGTTTTTATTGCCATGTCAAAGGCATTGAATTTTATTAATCCCGATGAAATTTCCGCCACAGTAATTCTCACAGCACTAAATCGGTTTCTCCAAGAAAAAAATGGGTCAAAAATGGCATTTCTGGATGGCTCACCCACGGAAAGGTTGTGTCAACCCTTGGTAGATTACATTACCGAGCGGGGTGGAAAAGTACGCCTAAATTCTCCCATCAAGGAATTTTTGCTAGATGAGCAAGGGTTAGTTAAAGGTTTCCAACTCCCCCACGGAGAAGTATTAACAGCCGATGCCTACGTTTCGGCGATGCCAGTAGATATTTTGAAATTGTTGCTGCCTACCCCTTGGCAAGAGCAGCCCTACTTTAAGCAGTTAGATGGTTTGGAAGGTGTACCTGTAATTAATGTTCATCTGTGGTTCGATCGTAAACTTACCGATATTGACCACCTACTATTTTCCCGTTCTCCTTTATTGAGTGTCTATGCGGATATGAGCATTACCTGCAAAGAGTATGCTGATCCTGATAAATCCATGCTGGAATTAGTCTTAGCTCCAGCCAAAGATTGGATCGGGAGGTCTGATGCCGATATTGTAGCAGCCACTATTAAGGAACTAGAACAACTATTTCCCCAACACTTTATCGGCGAAACTCCCACAAAACTGCTAAAATACCATGTGGTAAAAACTCCCCGCTCTGTTTATAAGGCAACGCCGGGACGGCAACACCATAGACCAAGCCAGAAAACCCCGATCGCTAATTTTTACTTAACTGGTGATTACACCATGCAACGCTACCTAGCCAGCATGGAGGGGGCGGTACTTTCTGGTAAACTAACATCACAAACCATTGTTGTTAGTGCTGACCCTGTGTAGTAACTGTTGCCTATAGTTGCTACCAAAACCCTAGTGACCACCTCCAGCTAAAGATTAGAGGATAGTAATTAACCTCTGATCGCTGTGCCACCAATGATCCTTGATCCATGACTAATGACTAATGCTGCAACTGCCCAAAATTTCTGACCAGCGACAGCTTGCCTCTAAAGCAGAAGCCTACGAATACTGCCGGCAAATTACAGCGCAGTATTCTAAGACTTTCTATCTTGGTTCCCTCTTGATGCCTAAGGCTAAACGGGAAGCAATTTGGGCAATTTATGTATGGTGTCGTCGTACCGATGAATTAGTAGATGGCCCCGATGCTCAATTAACTACCCCAGAAACCCTCGATCGCTGGGAACAGCAACTAGAGTCCGTATTTGCGGGTCATCCCCTTGATGATCCTGACGTGGCTTTGGTGGATGCTCTAGAACGATTTC
>JANMHD010000564.1:0-1818 GCA_031374985.1 Coleofasciculaceae cyanobacterium OTE_70_metabat_329
ATTAGCAGCAGCAGTGGCTGGAACAGAATACTATGACGAACAAATTAATAGCAGATAAAGCCTTAACTTAAGCTGACCATGACTAAATCCTCTCCTAAACTTTCTGTCCTTCCCCTAGCTGCACCGACCGTAGCAAAACCAACCCCGGTCGCAAAATTATTCAAACAGCTAACCTCTATTGATGTGGTTGCTCCGGCGATCGTAGGTATAGTTGCCTTAGGGATTTGGGAGTTATTTGTGAGGATTACTAACCTGCCCCCTTTCCTACTCCCTGGTCCGGTGCTGGTGATCCAAACTTTGGTGAAAGATTGGGGGATATTATTTCCTTCCTTGATTACTACCATCCAAATTACCCTAGTTGCTTTTATAGCAGCCGTGATTTCTGGGGTTTTAATTTCTGTATTATTCGTCCAGAGTAAATGGATTGAACGGAGTTTTTTCCCCTACGCTGTGGTATTGCAAACTACGCCTATTGTAGCGATCGCCCCCCTAATTATTCTCTGGATCCGCCGCATCGTCCCGGAACCAAATACAACTTTTGCGGCCTTAGTAGTATGTGCGTGGATTGTGGCATTTTTCCCGATTATTTCTAATACTACCCTGGGTTTAAATAGCGTGGATCATAATCTCCGTAATGTATTTCAACTCTACCGAGCTTCCAAGTGGCAGACCTTGATCTATCTACAATTACCCGCAGCTATGCCCTATTTCCTTGGTGGTCTGAAAATTAGCGGCGGCTTGGCCTTAATTGGGGCAGTGGTGGCCGAATTTGTGGCTGGCACTGGGGGAGCAAAAGCAGGATTAGCTTATCAAATTTTGATGGCTAGTTATAATCTGCAAATTCCCCGCATGTTTGCAGCTTTACTTCTGACTACGATACTAGGAGTATTAATCTTTGTCAGCTTAACTGCCCTATCGGATTTTCTCCTGAAAAATTGGCATGAAAGCACTGTGAGAAGAGAAAATTAAGGGGAGATACCCATTAAAAATTATTACCTTGGCACTACCAATTAAGTTATAAATTATGAATTTATCAATCTTAGAAACGGGCAGCTACTGGCTAAAAAATGCCCATGTACCTGTAGCCTTACTTCCCCTTGGTAGTTGGCAGGAAAATAGAGAGAGTTTGGTTTTAGTAGATATCTACATTCAAACCGGCATAATTCAGCAGGTACTACCAGCCGGAGCAACTTCAGAAACTTCTCAAGCAGATATTCCTCAAGGTGAGGGCTACGATCTCCAGCAGGGGATGATCTTACCGGGGTTTGTTGATATTCATACCCATTTAGATAAAGGTCATAGCTGGGAAAGAGCAGTGAATGCTGAGGGGACTTTTGATAATGCCCTGAATACAGTTCACCAAGATGCAACAAACTATTGGCAACCAGAAGACTTGTACCGGAGGATGGAATTTGGGTTGCAATGCACCTATGCTCACGGAACTCAGGCTCTCCGTACTCATTTGGATTCCTTAGGAGAGCAGGGAAAAACTGGGTTCCAGGTATTCGGAGAATTGAAGAAAAAGTGGAGCGATCGCCTCACCCTCCAAGCAGTATCTTTGGTAACTTTAGATTATTTTCTTACTCCGGCGGGGGATGAGCTAGCAGATTTAGTGGCGGCATCGGGGGAAATTCTTGGGGGCGTGGCATTTCCTGATCCGGGGTTAGAGCAGCAGATCGATCGCATTTTTATCTTAGCCAAAGAACGAGATTTAGATTTAGATTTTCATGTGGACGAAACGAACGATCCAGAGTCTCGCTCCCTATACCACATAGCTTTAGGGGCAATTCGCCATGGGTTTAAGGGCAAGATTACCTG
>JANMHD010000571.1:0-3498 GCA_031374985.1 Coleofasciculaceae cyanobacterium OTE_70_metabat_329
AAGGTAAGGGGAGTCCGAAATTCGTGGGAAATATTTTGGAAAAATTCAGTTTTTTGCCGATCGAGTTCCATCAGTCTTTCTGCCTGCTGCCGAGTTTTTTGGTAGAGACGAGACTGCTGGACAGCGATCGAGGCTTGGGAAGCTACAGCTTGGGCAAGGTTAACTTCTGTTTCCTGCCAGATCCGGGGCTGGTGCAACTGCCGGAGGGTAATACTGCCAATAACTTTACCATCTGCCAGCAAGGGGACGATCAGCAAAGCCCTAGCCGGAGTTCGTAGGGGTAGATCAAACCCATTTAACTGGGGCTTAACTTCTAGATCATCGATCGCCACCGGTTGAGTTGTGATCAGTAGCTGTTGGAGGACAGGATTACCTGCGATCGGCACTAGGGATTGGGATAGGCTATGGAGAGAATATTCTGGTGGAGTCTTCTCAACATCCATTTTTTCGTATAAACCTACACACTGAACAAATTCATCCTCATCTCGCCATAGAGAAAGAGCACAGGCATCTACATCGATCGCTTCTCCCAATTGCTGAGTGATGGCAGTAAAAATTTCTTGAGGATCAAGGCTAGAGCGGATGGCTGTAGTAATGGTATTAACTAAAGCTTGCTGGGTTGCCAAAGCCCTTAGTTGTTCAAAAGCCCGGGCTTGGGAGAGGGCAAGGGCAGCTTGGTCTGCCACCATGACCACTAATTGAATTTCATCATCTTCCCACTGGTAAGGTTCTCGACACTGGTGTAGAGCCATAACCGCAATCAGAGATTGCTGAGAAATCAAAGGCACAATTAAGCTAGAGCGGATATCCGCCTGTTGATAGGTAAGTCGGCGACTTTGTTGATCGGGTAATTCTCCAAGGAAGCGATCGTCTAGAGCTACATCATTGATAATCTCAATATCTTCAGTTTCCCAAATTGTTTCTCCCCAGATAGGAGAGCTATTAGCTAGGGATGTCCCCGGAAGATCCACTCCCCTAGACTTTTGATATATAAACCACTGTTTTGCTAATCGCCCCTCTTGAAAAGGACGCAGGATACACACATCAATTTCCAGCATGTGTCCTACGGTATTGACAATAATCTGGAGAATTTGCTTGAGGGGAGAAGTCCCCAAGCGCCCATACTGGGCATTCCGAATAGTATTGGTAACGGTATTGAGGAGAGATTCTCGGCGGAGGCTCCGGGTTAGCTCTTCAGTCCGAACTTTTAAGACATTGTGGGTATCCCAAGCTTGGCGAACCAAGAGCTTTAGTTCCTCAGCATCCCAAGGCTTAGTAACATATTTAAATACTTTCCCGGCATTGATTGCTTCGACTAGGTCTTCCACATCTGTATAGCCAGTCAGAATGATCCGGATAATATCTGGATAGCGGGTGGCGGTGAGGCTAAGAAACTCTGTCCCACTCATCATGGGCATTCTTTGGTCAGAAATAATTACTGCCACATCCCCTTCCTGCTCCAAAATTTCTAGTGCCGCCGGACCACTTTCTGCGCGCAGCACTCTATACTCCCTATAGAAAGTTCTATAGAGTAAATCTAAATTATCTGGTTCATCATCAACAACCAAGATTTTCGGTTTAGGTATGGCCGGGGACTTCATGCGCCACTCTCCTAGTGCCAAGGGTTTTTAGGGGGATAGATTAGCCCTACCCACTTATTCATCATGTTTTTCTTGACTTCAGTATAGTTGATTAGCAATTTTTTCTTAGATAGAGTAGGGAAAGATTATTTAATTGATTGAGCTTAAAATGTAACTAAAGGAGAGCATTTAATCTAGTTTAAGCTAAAGACTAGAAAATTTGGACTGTTATTATGAAGTTAATATATTTTTGACTAGTTTTCTGGTAATTTCTGGGTAATTTTCTGTTAGTTTAGTTAGCAGTTAGTGTTTTATAGTTCACTCCTTGCCCTTGTGTTTGTTAACTCTTGGTTTTCCTTTTTAGTCCCCCCCGCCCCACCTCTCCTGCCCCTAGAGGAGGCGGTATTAACAGTGAGGTCTACTTTTTCCATCCGTACTGCTCAAGCTCGTGATTTGGGTAGTACGGCGGAGATTTTAGCTGATAGTTTCCATGAGCGATCGGGAATTATGGGCTGGATTTTCCCCCTCCTCCGCCTGGGTATCTATGAAGACCTCAGAAATCGCCTCCGGTCTGCGCCTCCTCACTATGTTTGTTTGGTAGCAGGGGTAGATCAGGCAGAAGAATTGGCAGGAACGATCGAAGTAGCTCTCCGTCTGCCCCCCGTGTGGCAGTCCCTCCATCCCCACTATCCTTATATTTCTAACTTGGCGGTCAGAAAACTCTATCGTCGGCAAGGAGCAGCCATGCAGCTATTAATAGCTTGTGAACGGCTGGTATTAGTCTGGGGTTTTGAAGACCTCTATCTCCATGTGCTGGAAAATAATTATGAAGCTCGCCGGCTTTACCTCAAGGCGGGTTATCAACTACGGGGAGTGGAGCAGAACTGGTGGTCTTGGCTCTTGGGGCATCCCAAGCGGCTATTTCTCCACAAGCACCTCCGGCCTAGTGGCTCAGTTTAATAATTTAGTCTAGAAAAATTCCTAGGTAAGTTCCTAGGTAAATTCATTGGGAAAGTACTGGGGACGCATTATGACACCTACAAAAAGTGATGCAGAGAAAGCTAGGAATCAAGAGATTCTAGAACAACTCCAGCAGCAACAGTTGTTAATTGTTAACCCCCGGCGGCGGAATGGGTTGATTCTTTATAAGTCTTATTATGCCGAATTTGCTGGGCCTGGTTCGATCGTAGGAGGTGTGGGAGATGTAGGCTGTCGAGCAGTTTTGCCCGTGGGGGATTTGGATCTACTTATCCCTGTGGCAGCGGACGATCGACAACGAGGCTATCTCACTCGTCGTCAGTGGATTCAACTCACTAGAAAAATTACGGAGCAGGAGCAACCAGAAAAAAGGGCTAAGATGATCTTAGACCAGTTTGAACATTATTTTGATAGCAAGGCGATCGCTAAGATTCCCGATGAAGCATTCTCTCTTTTGGTAGGAGTATTACCTCGGACAATTAGAAATATTCGCGAAGGTTAGTTTATGCTTAATTCCTCTTTGCTCAGGTTAGTTTTCTTTGAGACAGCCCTTGAATCAGTTCTTGTCAAATCAACTCTTGCTAAGCCGCCTCTACTAGTAGCTATCCTGCTGGGGGGAATATTAATTAGTAGTTGTGGTGCGCCTCCACCCACTACCAGTGCCGGAGTTGCTCCTATGCAAGGAGGAAAGGCTCCAGAAAATGCTGCCGTCCCCAGAGCTAATTCTGTTGTTGACAATACCCCCGCTGCGGCTCCCCAGTTAGTCAAAACTGCCAGTATGGAGGTGGTAGTGGTTTCTGTAGAGGAGAGTATTAAACAAATTACTAGTACTGTCCGTCAGCAAAAAGGAGATGTTCTTTCTTTAGAGGATAGCCAAGCTAATCCTCGCGATCGCCATCGGGCAACCCTGCAACTGAGGATACCTCAAGAGAAATTAGAG
>JANMHD010000002.1:0-2769 GCA_031374985.1 Coleofasciculaceae cyanobacterium OTE_70_metabat_329
TTTAGTTATTTCCTAAGCATTACCTAGTTCTTGTCTAGTTACTGCCTAAGTATTAGTATTTCTACTTTTAAGCTCTACCTACATAGAGTACCAAAAATAGGATTTCTACCTAGGGGGGTTATAACTACTTCCAAGGGGCGGGTTACGCCCATTCTCGGTTTTCCATCTCTTTCTGAGGCATTAATAACGTTGTTTCTATTTCTTCCCGAATATTTGTGGTGACTTCACAATCGCTATGCAGACAATCGAGCAATAGTTGATTAGCCCCGTAGTAGCTCTCGAGGACTTGTTCCTGATCCCTATTAAAGTCCCAGTGGTCGCCAATATCTCGATGCCGTGCGATCGTCTCCCGCAACTGCTCTGCCCAAGCTGCATAGTTATTTCTGCACCATTTCTCAAAATTGCCCTTGGTGTGATTATTGTTAGGTACTTGGTCACTAAGCTGTTGCAAAGATTTATGGAAGCCCAAATCTAATACCAGCCCCAAAATATTATTCAAGGAATCCCCGCAGGCATGAATCAAAGCAAAGTCTTTACTTTTGGTTGAGATACATTCTTGTAATAAATTATCTAGAGCAGCATCCAAAAGTACTCCCTGATCTAGGGTACAAGCTAGGGCAAAATGGGGAGCTAGGTGGGGAGTCCGGGTCAAGGCCAGATAAAATGCCCGCTCCGTAGCTGATTTATCCTCTACTGGAATAGCTTGGGATTTTTGGCTTGCCCAAGCTAAAAACTCTTGTAAATAAGGGTCTTCAGAAACCAAGCCATCAATTTCTTGTTTCATTAGCTGCATCAAACCATCGGCACTACGGAGCATACTGGCTGTGAGCAAAAAGATTTCTCGCCAGTGGGGGTCAGTAATATGATTCACTAGTCCCTGAAGAGATTCTCCTAAGGCTTGGAGATTGTGATTGGCCACAATCTTGCGGGCTGTGAAATACTCTTGCAATGCCAAATAAGAAAAAGAAAAAATTCCCCTCGCCCGCTCTGCCAAAATTCCGTGCTGAGATTCGATCGATCGCAATATATTTTCACTAACCTGAGAAATTTCTTCAGGATCCTGAGTGGCATTAGGCAGGGTTTGCATATAGTTAGTAATATGCTGCTCAATCACATTCTCTTCAAAGAAGTATTGCCTTTGTTCAAAGGTAGCGCAGGCAATCTGACTTAATAATTTCAGCTTCTGGGGCAACAAAAATCCCCGATAGACCTGATCTCGTTCAATGCCCCTAGATTCATCCCATCTCCCCAAAAGTAGATCCATCCCTTGTTTATAAAATTCTGCCTGCTTCAAAGGAAAATTATCTTGGCGATGAAAAACAGAACAGGCTAAATGCAAAAATAGCGGCGTAGTAATCAGGCGGCGGAATCGCCAATTTTCTGGCAATTCCAACTTTGTCATAAACTCCTCTGCTTGAGCCATCCCTTCTGGGACATTAGTTCTGCTAAATTCCACAAACCATTTTTGGGCAAAGGTGGTAATCTGAGTTTCGGTAAAAGGAGCAATTTCTACATCGGTGAATCCTTTGAGAGATAGTCTTTGGGAAGCAACACGACTGGAGGAGATAAACTGATTTTTATGATATTTCTCACAAAACCTACGAATTTCATTGAGAACCAGATTTTCATCTTCGTGGGAAACTTCATCTAGACCATCAATTAAGAGCAATATGCGGCCGCCTTGGAAAAGTTTTTTGATAATTGCTAATTCAGAAATATCAGCGGTGATAAATTCTTGATGAATAAATTCTAATAAATCAACTTGAGGTTTCTTTTGATAATTTTGGGCAAAATCTCGGAGGGTAATAAAAATTGGCACTTGGGTAGCAGCAAACTTTTGCCGATTACATTGAATTGCTAAATACTTCAGAAAGGTAGTTTTCCCAGAGCCGGGCTTCCCCAACACCCTGAGTTTGCTATATTTCTCTACTGCTTGCAATCCAGCAATTTGGCTTTCGGCTATTTTTCCTAAGCCAAAGCGATCGATATCTTCGGGTTCCAAACTATCAAGGGCTGAAACTTCTAAATATTGTTCGCTAGAGATTTGTTCTAGGATATTTACATCAATATAAATATGATCGATCGACACAGGCCGATTAATATCTAAGAGTTGCAAAATCCCGCATTGATTATTAATTTTTTCTTGTCGCTGCGATCGAACCCTCTCCACCAGTTCATCTAGACCAAGGGTATTGATATCTACCTCAAATACTTCCCAGGGATTCACCCTTTTTGCTGGTGGATTTAAAACGATTTCTTGCCAATCTAAACCTAATTTGATACAAATCTCAAAAAATGTGAAGCGCTCGATCGGTTGCCCAGCAAAAAAGCGCCAAATCGGTTGACGAGTTTTGATCCCGACCTCCATAGCTAAATATTCCTGAGTCCAGCCAGTGGCAGCGAACTTTTGTTTAGCCTTCTTCATCCCTACTGTTGAGGCTCGGAGCGATCGTTTAGTCATTTTAGATATAAGCAAATGTTATGTATTACATAAGTTTTTTATATGAGTATCTTAGTTATACAATTCTTATTTCCTGCTATGGTGATCCCCTTGTAAATATTTGTAGTCAAATCAAACAAGCGATCAGCCTAATGCTTACTATCACAAGTTCCTACGTATATTTATCTAGTAGCAATTTATATAAACTTTTGTAATTAGATCAATCGTTTTCGCTTTCTTCAGGGTCAATCCCCAAGGCTCTGAGCTTTTCAGCGAGGCGGGCAGCTTTTTGCTCTGCTTCTTGTTGTCTTGTTTCCGCCTGTTTTTGT
>JANMHD010000308.1:0-1619 GCA_031374985.1 Coleofasciculaceae cyanobacterium OTE_70_metabat_329
GGTCGCTGGCAGGGCTTTGGACTTCATACATCTCACCCTATGGATGGCTTATTAGAAGCATCTAATTGGTATGGCAAAGAATTTATAAATTCTGAGAATGTACACCCTCTGCTGTTCTTAGATAATCATGGCAAAATTATCAAAGTTGCGCCAATTTCTAGGGCGATGAGTTTGGCTTTAAAGTTTCCGATAATCAAGAATGATTTTATGAAACCTGTACTAAGATCGACCACTTCCCTTCTAAAAACAGAAAAAAGTCAAGCTAGGCTACGAATGATGGAATATCGAGGAAAAGTCAGTGCGACGATGATCTATGATTACTTGCCAATTAATGATTCCTTTAGAAAAGTAGATGACCATACTATATTAGGAATTATGGATTTTAAAGACTCGCCCCAACCCTTCTTTTTTGTTCTCAAGCGATGCTCTGGAGAATAGTTAACTGTACGATCGCCGATCTTGTAGCGTACGTTAATGAAATATAACGCATTCAATTTTTTTTAACTGAAGCAATTTATTCTATAGCAAAAGAAGGGAAAGATAGGACATAATATTAAGACAGGAAAGAGAGAAAAAGAACCGAAAATGACAGCAGCCTACAGCATAGATTTACGGGAGAAAGCAGTATCAGCCGTCGATAGGGGAGAAAAAAAGAGTCACATCTGCCGAACCTTGAACATCAGCAGAAATACATTAGATCAGTGGCTACAACTTAGAGAAGAGAAAGGAAACCTATCCCCCCAAGAGTATCGACGAGGACCGAAACCAAAAATCCATGACCTAGAAGCATTTAAAGAATTTGCCGAAGCTAATGGACATTTGACCCAGAAAGAAATGGCTGAGAAATGGGGCAAACCAGTCAGTCCAGTACTAATCAGGCAAGCGCTACGCAAAATCAACTTCACCCGTAAAAAAAAACTTACGGCTACCAAGAAAGAGACGAACAACAACGACAAGAGTTTAAACAACTAATCCGTACTTGTGCCAAAGAGAGGTTCGTATATATCGATGAAGCAGGTATCGATAACACGATTGATTACCCCTATGGATACTGCCATAAATCAGAGAGATTTCATGCCACAAAGTTAGGACACCGTACCGAGAGATTGAGCATGATTGGTGGTTGGCGAGATGGTGAGATTATCGCTCCCATGCTATTTAAGGGTTACTGTAATACTGACTTGGTATGTAAATGGGTAGAGGAATTTTTAGTCCCAGAATTACTACCAAATCAAATATTAGTGATCGATAATGCTAGTTTCCATCCGCAGGAAAGGATTAGGCAGTTAGTCCGTCAGGCTGGATGTGAGGTGATATTTCTACCACCCTATTCTCCTGACTTAAACAAGATTGAGAAATTCTGGGCAAGATTGAAGAATTATGTCAGTAAAATAATTGGTCAATGTGAAAGTTTGGGGGATGCTGTCACGAGAGCTTTCTGCTACTTGTCCTAACTATCCCTTTCTTTGCTATAGTTCAAAGGCTCGGTCAAATATTTCAGGTGTGAGGCGAATAACTTCAACATCTTCTGAATCAAGAAATTGTTCGATTACTTCCATAATGAATATTGTCAAGGTTCTTTTCTCAACTTGTATACAAGTCGATGTTAGCGGCAAAGT
>JANMHD010000038.1:0-2090 GCA_031374985.1 Coleofasciculaceae cyanobacterium OTE_70_metabat_329
TCTGGAACTAAACCACAAAATACGGTCATTTCTTGCTTATCTGGCAAATCTTGAATAATTGTCCGATCAGTCTTTAACCTACGTAAAATCAAAGGCTGCACCAAGGAACGAAGGACTTGTAAAGAAGAGCGATCGCCAAACTTCTCGATCGGCACAGCAAAACGGCGCTGGAAAAATTGCTTAGAACCTAAATAACCCGGATTCAGAAAATCTAAAATAGACCACAATTCTCCTAAACGATTTTCTACCGGGGTTCCCGTGAGAGCTATCCGAAATTCTGCTTTTAATTCCCGCACTGCCTTGGATTGCTTGGTATCAGGATTTTTCACATTCTGCGCCTCATCCAAGATCAAGACTTGCCAATTGATAGAATAAAGAGTTTTCCAATCCCTGACCATGAGGGGATAGCTGGTAATAATTAAGTCTAATTCTTGGACAGCTTGGGTAAATTTCTGACCCTTAAAACGCTTATCTCCGTAGTGGAGGAGGACTTTTAAGCTGGGGGCAAATTTCTGGACTTCCCGTTCCCAGTTGCCCAGTACCGAAGTCGGACAGATTAATAAACTTGGCTTTTGGTTAACCCCTTCTGCTTGGATATGGAGCAGGAAAGCGATCGTTTGGATAGTCTTCCCTAAGCCCATATCATCCGCCAGACAAGCCCCCAAGCCCCACCGCTCTAGAAATGCCAACCATGCCAATCCCCGTGCTTGGTAAGGTCTAAGTTGCCCTTGGAAAGTATCGGGAGGATTCAAAGGAGCGATCGCTTCATTGCTGCCCAGATTTGCTAGTAATTCTTCCAACACACCCTGAGCCTCAAAACTAACTACCGGCAATTTTTCCATTACCTGAGTTTCCCCAGAACCTAGACGTAACAGGTCTTCTACCGAGAGAGTCTGACTAGGAGGTGTAGTTAGGAGTTGTTGAGCCGATCGCATTTCCCCCGGTTGTAGGGCGATCCAAGTTCCATTCACCTCTACTAAAGGCGATCGCATATCTAAAATTTGTTGAAACTCCTGAGCAGAAATCGTTAAATCCCCAATGGCTAATTCCCAGCGATAGTTCAGCAGAGTTTGCATTCCCAAGCGTTGGCCGGCTGTCGGTTCTAGGGCTGTAATCTTCAACCCCAGCTTTTTCTCCTCAGTTCCTGGCCGTAGGCTAGGCGGCAAAATTACCCCCAACCCATGATCCTGCAACTGCCAAGCTCCCGCCTTAATAAATTGATAGACCTCGATCGGGTTAAGTTCACAAAATTCTGGTTGAGCCAACTCCAAACTCTGGGCAATGGGGGCGTAGAGTCGGGCTGCTACCCCCAAACCTCGGAGTAGGGTTTCCCTAGAAGCCACTATAATTCGTTGGTGTTGTACCAATCTTTCTAGGGGATTTTGCCAAATTGTTGTTGCTGAGATCAGTAGGTCTGATTGATCAATAGCTTGCAGATAATATCCTAGTTGCCACACTTCCGACCCCGAAGCTGGAGGATGCAATACCAAACAAGCCCGGAATAGATTCCCTTGTTCTTGCCTTTCCTGCCAATAATTAGAGCTAGTCACTAAATAACTTTTGACTGGGGTTGTCCAATTTTCCCAGATCGTGGCCAACCGTCTGCCCTCATCCGTAGTTGAGGATAACTTACCGGGAACAGGACTAGTCAGACCTTGGAGCCATTCTTGACAAGGAGAAGATAAGTGGGGTTGGGGTAAAGAAGTGGTGGCTTGGCGGACTTGGTGATCGATCGCCTTCCCCAGAAAATCTAGTAAAACCTGACTAGGTAATTGGGGTGAGGCTTGATATTGGCAACACACTAGGGGCATAGATTGGGTAAATTGAGTCAATCTTGCCTGATCTAAAGCGCTATCCAATAAGGGCAACCATTGAATCCTTAATTTCTCTAATTGCTCCTCTTGGGATAACTTTTTCTCTCCTGTCAAAACACCGGGAATAAATTTCTCCCGCCCTAGTAAATCTCTAACCCAAAGGTACACCTGCCCCCAGAACTTGAGATCATCTCCTAGGTAATTATTTTCTAGATATCTATTACTACTATTAACTGCGTCTAAGGATAAGACTTGATCGCTCTGCAATAATGCCTG